>JBMYWR010000010.1:0-39634 GCA_049607625.1 Colwellia sp. | reverse complement strand
ATCACTTCTTTTACGGGTAATTATACCAACCCGTCGACTAATGCTTGGTGATTTTAATGCTCGGTATTCAATATTCATAGCATCCATTTGTTGGGTATATAAAGAGGGGACTGCGCTTACCCCTAATCCGTCTGCTACCATTTGTACCACTGTTGCTAACTGATTGTTTTCAACCATCACATTTAAATATAAATCGTGCTCTGCAAGGGTTGAGTCCATCAACAAGCGAATGCTCGATGGACGTTGTAGTGCTAGAAAGGGCAGTTTGCTTAGCTGGCGCCATGTTAAATCGTTAGACGACTTAGAGGGGGAATGGCTATTAGGCTCTTTTTTGTTTTCTTTACGCTTTAACAACGGATGATTCTTAGGGAGTGCAGCAACAAGGTTATCTAAAAATAAGCTTTCAAAATGTAGTCCCTCTGTATTGCTAGGTTCGAAACTTATCGCAAACTCTACTTTTCCATTTTTAACCATTTCAACAGCAGACTCAGCAATAACATCATGAATGGTAACTTTAATATCAGGGTAGGATTGTACAAATTTTGATAAACTCTTAGGTAAATGTGTACTGGCAAATGAAGGCATTGCTGCAAAGCTTAAGTTACCACGCTTAAGAGTGAAAAGTGCTTCTAAATCATTAAAAGCATTGTAAAAGTCGTTCATTAACCTTTTGGCAATAGGTAAAAACTGTTTTGCCTCTGGTGTTAATGAAATGGTTCGAGTCGTTCTCGTTAAGAGCTTCCCACCAACAAGCTCTTCTAAATTTTTAATGGTGATACTTAATGCGGGTTGCGATACATGTAATGCTTCACTTGCTTGAGCAAAGCTCTTCAACTCTACCACGGTTAAAAAAGCTTTAATGTGTTTAATGGTTATATTCATATATTAAAAATACTCATTCATTAAAAATACTTATTAATCGTTAAGTTTAATTAATTTTACATAAGTCTTCAATTGTTAGATGCTTTATATATAAATCAATACTTCAACTGAAGATAATAAGGAACAGCAATGGCAGGATTTAATAAAGTCGTTCAAAGCTACGAAGAAGCCTTAGCGGGTCTAGAAGATAATATGACAATACTCTCGGGTGGCTTTGGCTTATGTGGTATTGCAGAAAACTTAATTAAAGAAGTTCAACTCAAAGGGACCAAAGGCTTAACCGTTGTTTCGAATAACTGCGGTGTTGATGACTTTGGCCTTGGTTTGTTATTACCGAAGCGTCAAATTAGTAAAATTGTAGCATCGTATGTAGGTGAAAATGCTGAATTTGAACGTCAAATGATGTCAGGTGAACTCGAAGTTGAATTAACCCCACAAGGTACTTTAGCTGAAAAAATGCGTGCGGGCGGTGCTGGAATTCCTGCTTTCTTCACCGCTACAGGTGTTGGTACACCGGTAAGTGAAGGCAAAGAAGAGCGAGAATTTAATGGTCGACGTTATATTTTAGAAGAAGCGATAACCGGAGATTTTGCGCTTGTAAAAGCGTGGAAAGCAGATAAATACGGTAATTTAGTCTTTAGAAAAACGGCACGCAACTTTAATCCATTGGCTGCAACCGCAGGTAAGATAACCGTAGTGGAAGTCGAAGAAATTGTAGAGCCAGGTGAACTTGACCCTGATCAAATCCACACACCGGGTATTTATGTCAATCGCGTTATTCTTGGCTCTTTTGAAAAGCGTATAGAGCAACGTACCACTCGACCTGCTGATGAAAACCTTAACGTAAAGGGAGATAAGTAATGTCTTTATCAAGAGATCAAATAGCAAAACGCGTCGCCCAAGAACTACAAGATGGTTACTATGTAAATTTAGGTATAGGCATTCCAACGTTAGTAGCGAACTTTGTTCCTGATGATATTGAAGTGATGCTGCAATCAGAAAACGGTTTGCTAGGTATGGGACAGTTTCCTACCGATGAAGAAATCGATGCTGACTTAATTAACGCAGGTAAGCAAACGGTTACGATGGCAACCGGTGCGTCAATTTTTGATTCTGCTGAATCTTTTGCGATGATTCGTGGCGGTCATGTCGATTTAACGGTGCTAGGTGCTTTTGAAGTGGATGTAAGCGGCAATATCGCTTCGTATATGATCCCAGGGAAACTTATTAAAGGTATGGGGGGCGCAATGGACTTAGTTGCTGGCGCTGATAACATTATTGTTACCATGACCCACGCTTCAAAACATGGTGTGTCCAAACTATTGCCTCAGTGTAGCTTACCGTTAACAGGAAGCGGTTGTATTAAAAAGGTATTAACCGACCTTGCATTTATTGAAATAAAAGAGGGTAAATTCCACCTTTTAGAGCGAGCGCCGGGTGTTAGCGTAGAAGAAATACAAAAGTTAACAGCAGGCGAGTTAGTTGTACCTGAACACGTTCCTGAAATGCAGCTTTAGAAGTATTGTTAATATTAATTATTCAGTATTCAGTATTCAGTATTCAGTATTATAGTTTAAGCCAATCTCATAGACAGCAAGATAATTATTGATGTCTATGAGATTTTCAACCTCTTATTCAAATAAACTCTAGCTCGGTTTTGTTTATCAGTTTCTGGTACCAAAATGATGCAGCCAAAATAAAGACACCAATCCCCATAAAGAGAATGACTTTTTGCCAAAGTAGCGCATTAGAAGCATCTATCAAGGCTAACTTGACGATACCTAACAAAATTAAGGCAAAACTATATTTCACCGTTAAAGCATGCCTGTCCTTTGTAAATAAAATGAAAGCACCATGAACAGCTAGTGCAGGAGCAATAATTAAGTCTAAACGAAAATCTACAAGTGCAGCGAAAAACGTGACATAGGAAATAGCGGCGACTGTGTGAAGAAATAAGTCACATTTTTTACCTAATGAAGTTCCTAATCTCGTATTACTAAACCTTGTATCTTTTTGATAAAGGGCAACGATTAGGAATATAAACGGTATAAGTACGTATATTGGATTAGAGAAAGTTAACCCCCAGGCTGCAATAATTAATATTGTGTTGATAAAGGAGATAAATAACTCATTTCTTTTTAAGTGTTCAGAAAAATTAAGCATTCCAAAATAGCTAACCCAAAACATTGACGTTACAACAAGAGCTATAAGTAAACTATCAGTTTGAAATCCGATAATACTTGGAACTGAAAAGCCTAGCGATATAAGTCCCCAACTGCAGATAAATTGACAAAGTTTAGATGCAGAGGTTTTTTTATCTAAATAGAATGCAACTATATAAAAAGTCATAAACCCAGCTAAGGCAATGATGCTATAGATAAGCTCCAATAGCCCTACAAGTAGAATAAAAGCAAGACTTGCTAATACGGTTAGCAGCTTTGTTTGATTTACTATTAATTGATGTTTAACCCTTTGAGCAAAAAATAATGCTAAAAGAGGTGATAACCACAAAATCATTAAAGCATTTTCATCTAGCCTACGTATAGCAGAGCCAAGCCAACACAAAGGAAGCAACAGATAGAATAAAACTCTTACCGATTCTGCAATGCCTTTTATTGCACTTTCAGGGTGATGTTTTCGGTAAAATGCTGACCATAACCATAATTGCATAAAAGCAGAGATAACAGAAACCTTAGCGAACAGTGGTAACAGCATAAAACGATAACTATCAACCATTAATGCACCACTATAGGCGTACAATAAGGGAACTAAAAATAATATAGCGGCAAAGATATCGATAGATACTTGCTTGCATTGTTTTGCTCTAAATAACAAAGCTAGCTGCACCATGATAACAAACGCACCAGTCCAATTGCCTATCCATATATTCGCGCTAGCGATTATTAATATCGACAGCCAAACAACCTCGAGCAGTTGAAGGAAGGGTTTGATCGTATTTTGAGTCAATTCATCAAAAACTTCAGAGTTATTTAGTAATCTTTGCCAAATAGCTACTACAGCAACAGTTACTATCGATAATACCCAACCATCAACTGACTGTAACGCTGGCAATGGGAAATAAAAGGCTAATGCAGACCAGCAGTATACAAGTGCTATTGCAATTAAAATCTGACCTTGATTGACCACTGAAGTCATTTCATATTTTCGACCAATATAAAGCAGTAATAGTCCTTCAACTGCCCAAGCCATCCCCCAATATGCATCGCTAACTGTGCTAACAACAGCTAATACAGCCCACAATGCGGATAATAAAATTAGCAAATGAGTTGCGTTGTGCCTAATTTTATAAAAGATAATACTAATCGCAGATGCAAGGATAGCATTAAGGGCAAAAGCTACACTCATCTGAGTTGAAAATAACTCACTCGCTTGCAAAAACAGTAATAGGATCGAGCCCACTAAAGCCGCTAATAAGAGGAGCGTATTATGGCTTGAGTTTTTATGTTGAAATAAACTCATTATGATGTAAGCAAAAAATAACAAGTAAAATGAATCAACTAACCAAACTGAAACAGTTATCGATTCAATCCCTATAGACCACTCTAACGCTATGATGCAAAAGGCTAAGCTTAAATTCGCAAGCCATGGCTCATTTCTTTTATAAGCTAATACCAAGCTACTACAGCTAACAAATAGTAATGACAATAAATAATAAAAAGGCTCAATTTGAACTGTACTCGACAAAATAGGCATAGTGGCAATACCTATAATTCCCAAACCAGCAACAATTTTAGTGTCTAGCCAAAGAGCTAAGCCATGGCAAACGAGTGCAATTAATAAGTATAAGAATAATACGGTTATATTAGGGAGTATTTCATAGACACTACCGGAAAAGTATACTGTGCTATAGGATAATAATATGCCCAAAGTGACAATCGATGTAGCAAACTCCGAAAATTTTGTTCTAAGCTTTAAGGCAATCCCTATCCCCATAACAAGTATCGCTGCAATGCACATCAATAAGGACTTAGAGCCTGCACCGAGTTGTGAAATGAGTAGCTGCATCAAATAGCCAAAACCCGCTAAAGTTAATGCAATGCCGACAATGGTAAGAAGAAAAATGCCAATCATGCCACGCTGCTTGTATGATTGATATATTTTAGCCACAGGAGAGAACCAATCGAATATCGATGAAAGAGCTGCTTGGAGGAACATCATAATAAACGATGGTTTAGCTGAGAGTGAGGCTTTAACTTGACTGTTAATTGCTAAGCCTTCATCGGTTGTTTTAACTAATAAAGGTTCAGCTATATTTGATTCATCTAATTTGGGAGGTGAGTTGTTTTCTGCAATGGAAGTTAAAGCACCATTTTGTTCACTTTGTTGGTGACCTACCTGTGTGATGTCGGGGTCGATTAGCCCATTTAATCGAGCTTCAAGATCACTTACTCGCTCACTTAATTGAAGTTTTACTAACGCTAGCTCTGATCTTAACGCCTTAACTTCATTACTCATTACCACGTCCTGTAATTTATTATTTAATATGGCATTGACCTAGCATTATGCTTTGCTGTGTCAGTCAGTTAAAAGTCTAAGTTAAAAACTTAGATAACATAAGTTTTAATTGACCTTATATTTTTCAGGTACTTATGTCAATAACTCTAAATAATGGTCGCAATAGCTTCAATATCAATTTATCTTAAGAAGCAATCACTTAGAACTGTATGGAAGATATTAGAACAAACAAAATACGTTTTATTCACATCAAGTAAGTTTTGTGTAGTTATCATGTTGTCATAGAATTATCAAAGGGCGATTTTAAAGCTTTTATTTATCTATTTTTTCTCATGAAAAACAAGCACACTGAATTAACGCAATAGGTATAAGGTGACGTTAATTAAGAAAGTTTTTGTTGATTAGGGGATATCAGGTTCAAACTTGTACTCTTGCGAAATGAGCAGGTTAAAGAAAAGTGAGGCTACTGAGGCAAATTTAGGTTGTAAACTTATATCTATTTTGCATTAAGCCATATTACTTTCATAATCATTATAAGTAATGCTTGCACTTGAAAGTAGCGATAAAATAAACAAGATCGTAATTAAGTCACACTATTTAACTTGAACTCGGTTTAACAGCCAACGTCTAGAAAAACATTTGTTAAACCAAACTCAGGTCATAGAATTAACCTCATTACTATAGCTTTTCACTAATAACTCGAAAGAGGTTAAGGTCTTTTTATCGTCATAGTCATAAGCGTACTTATTGTGAAAATACAGCGTCATAACCAAGTCTTTGTAACCAAGGTAGCAGGTATAACCATCATGGTCATGCCATGCTACAAATTTATCTAGCTGGTATTTACCGTCGTCTTGTTTTTTACCTTTAGAAATAATGTTATTGAACAAGGTTAAATACTTATGTAACTTCATAAACGTCCCTATTAAAAATAGATAGTTTGATTAGAAACACCTGACGAAGGTAAGCCACACATTTCATCGTAAGCTGTTTGAAGTGTTAATTGTGCGGTATCGATACTGTGGCTTCTTAGCAAATTTTTAGCCTCTGATAACGACGAACAGACAACAACGTCTTGCTGTGAAGGTAATGCTGTAAAGTTATCTTTAATATCAGTAACTCCTACTAAATAGTGAGTTGAATCAGCAATACCTATAATGGTGGGTTTGTAATCCATAATTATATCCTCTTGTGTTTTTGTAGTATTTAACCCTAAGTGGGCTTAATAAATACTTCTCTGTCGCTATGTTCGATAGCTTCATAACTCAATACGTACAAAACGATGAAAAAGATTACTTAACCTGAACTCGGTTTAAGAGATAGCTTAATTTTACGTAGTTTATATATTTTCCCTCGAAAAGTTTGGGTGCTTATTTAATTTAATTGATATTAGGTAAGAAAAAATCATATCGCATGATTAATATGGGAGGTTAGTGAGATGTTAATGTTAAATTTTATGAAGCTTATGAAGCAATAGATGAAGTCTTATTAGGCTTAGATTATTATTAAAAAATACCCAGGTGTAGAAGCAGAGAAAGAGTAAACCTTAGGCTATAAAACGCGACATTTATCTCTTTCCCATTTGGTTTCTTTTTCGACTTGCACTACAACCCCCGTTGCCACTCTTGTCTTAATTGCACAGCATTAGGGTGATGAAGTGCTAAGTTCACTTGGTTTAAAAGGGCTTCTTTGTCTTTTCCTAAAGTGCCTTTTAGCACTAAATAGTTTGATGCATGATCGGATCTGAAAATGGTTTTCTCTAAATCCAGCGTGCTGAGTAATACCTTCATTTCCATGAAAAGTTGTTGCTGATTAAGCTCGGCAAAAGGCTGTTTACCTGCATCAGTAAAGGGTTTGGCAAAGCGCTCTTTCCCTAATGGAAAAGAAACCACCAAGGTTGATAAGTAATCAGGTTGCGCTTCATTCATTAATTTAGCTGAGTTTATTGCATGTTGTTCTGACAGCTCAGGACCTCCTAAACCATTAAGTATCATTACTGAGCTTTTCATACCGCTTTGTTTGATTTTTTGTAAGGCGACTAAAGAGCTTTGATATGTTTCGCCTTTGTTTATCAACGCGAGTACTTCATCATCACCACTTTCACAGCCCACATACATGAGTTTAAGGCCTAAATCAGATAAAGCCTGAAGTTGTTCTACGGTTTTATTTTTAAGGTTTCGAGGCAAGCAGTAACTTGATACGCGAGTAACCTGCGGTAAGTACTTTTTAATAAGGAGTAATATTTCTTTAAGACGGTTAAACGGTAGCATCATGGCATCACCGTCTGCTAAAAAGACTCTACCGGTTGGCATACCTGATTGAGCCACCGTGATAATTTCTTGTTCGATAAGGTCGATTTTTTTCGGCCTAAATCTTTTATCATCACTGGTATACATGTCACAAAAAGTACAGTTATTCCAAGAGCAGCCATTAGTGACTTGTAAGATTAAACTTTTCCATTCACTAGGTGGTCGAAAAACTGGCTCTACGTAAGAAAGAGGGTACATGATGAAGTTCCAAATTAAAATTTACTAAACACTGAGGTGACCCCATAAAACATCGCTCAATTTAAAAAACTTTACAGTCTTAGCGAAATATTTTATTTGCCCAACGGGCTAATCCAGAGGTAACACTACCAAAATGGTCGCCAATAACAACAGGCACATTAGGTATTTGTTGTTTTATATAATCATTTATCACAGGCGACTTCGCTGTTCCACCAGTTACAAAGATAACATCGGGCATGCAATTCGCTTGCTTTACCGCAAGTTGCATCAGTTCTCCAATATATTGTAACGTTCTTTCATTAGCGACCTTAAAGAGCTCTCTCGTTACGTCTATCGATAAACTATCAAGCTCTGGAAAGTTTATTTCATGAGCAAGATTTTCTGATAAGTTAATTTTTGCTTGTTCAGCGCCATTTACTAACTGATAACTTAATTTTTGATCATGCACATCGATAAGGCGTTCAACTAGTTGCTTTTCTTGCGCATCATTGCTTAGTTGAACTAAATGACGACGATTTTTAGGACTGTAAAATTCAGTTTGCTCATTAATATTGTTAATGGAAACCGCCTGACGATAACTGGCAATCGGCATAGGAATACCTGTTTTAAGAAGGCTTTTCATACCTAAACTTGGCATAATACCTTGCAGGGCAAGTTGAATATCAAAATCATTACCTGCAACTCTGACCCCAGTATGGGCTAGTAGGTGACTAGAGCGTTCATCGCTCTTTATAAGCTCAGGACCCATTAACAGCATTGAACAGTCGCTTGTACCACCACCAATATCAACCACTAAAACGCGCTTTTCAGAGGTTAAACTCGCTTCAAATTCAAAACCTGCAGCGACCGGCTCAAACTGAAATTCAACATCACTAAATCCTACCCGTTTGGCGGCATTAGTAAGTACATTTATCGCTTGTCTATTACTCTCTTCACCATGTAAGCCTTGAAAGTTAATAGGTCGACCTATAACAGTCTGCTTGATTTCGCGGCCTAGCTGCTGTTCGGTAAGCTGTTTAACATTACCCATCATACAAGCAACGATGTCTTCAAATAACTGAATTTGTTGAGGCTGCAAATCACTTGAGCCTAGAAAAGATTTAGGCGATTTTATGTAATAGCCTTCTTCTGGGTCTTCAAGGTATTTATCTAATGCTGCTTGACCAAATAAAAGCTGGTTGTCGATACCATCAAAAGCTAGTTCACGAAGTGAGGCTTGCGCTTTTTGTAATTGGTTAGAGCGACTTTCTTTATATGCAACTTGCGCATCGCCATCAAGCTGTTGATATAGCCAGTGTGGAATTATATCTCTAGCTGGCGCATAAAGGTTAGACGCAAGGTATTTAGCATTATCTACGAGCGGTATGATTTGCGGCTTTCCATCAATACAACTTGCCACACTACAATTTGACGTACCATAATCAAAACCAATCATCTCTACCACCTAGCTATCGAAAAGGCGCGTAGGATACTGATTAACGCTTTAAGACACAAGTGAATTAATACGCTAAAATAAAGGGATGTACTGCGTATTAATAAAAAACACATAAAGAGAACTCCTTGAAACTGACTAAAACGAATCAAAAAATTGATAATAACCTGTGTAAAGCATTAACCATTGTTTGTGAAAACTCATTACACGACATCGATGGTTTTGTATGGTTAACCCATCGGGCCAATTATACTAATTTTCCAGCAAGTTTAGTTATCACCTGTGTATTTGAAACCGAGGTTGATATAACACAAATGACACTTAATCATCATGATGAAACGTTAAGGACGAGTATTCAAAAGCAATTATTAAAAATTGGCGTGGTGCTAAAGAATGTGAAAAATCAAGTGCGCTTTGATAGCGAGGAAGCTTGTCATGTTAAACATCAAGGTGATTGGGAATCAAGACTTGCGCTAAATGTTGCTAAGCAAAAGTTCAACATGAAAAAGTCGAGGTAACAGATCTACTTATTTCATTCTTTATCAGCGAATAGAGATAAGATCTCTCAACGAAAAGATATAAGAGATCTCATCGAATTACGCAGATTACGCGAATTTGAGATAAAGACAGTTTTGGGTAAGGTCAAGTAACAACCCCTTTTTTGCCCGCAGATTAGACAAAGCCCCAAATTAGACAAAAATCACAGTGAAAATAAGAAAAACTCAAGCCGAAGAAAACTCCTAAACAAGCAACTTGATTGCTACTTTCAGCTTTTCACTTCTCTGTCCCCCTAAAGTGTCTTAATTCGTACAATCTGTGTAATTCGCATGAGATCACTAGTCTCTAATTCGATGAGGTGGCTAGTGACTAATGAGCTGTATTCATTAGTCACTAATTCGTTCTTAGCATAGAATAACTATTAAGGACAACTATCAGCTTGCAAACGGTTTATCCATTCCCGAACTAAAGCCACACCTTCTTTATGCACAACAGCACGACCTAGCTCTGGCATTTTATGGCGTGGGTCTGTGGTGTTCATTCTAAAGTGTAAGTAAGAGCTATCTGGGGCACGCGGCTCAACATCATAGGTATAATCTTGATGACCACCAGCAACTGGCGTTTTACATACACCAAATTTAGACGTTTCATCTTCATAGTTACGCTGATACTCCACTTGTAAGCCGCTTGCACCAGCTGCACCTGCGCCATCTGCACGATGACAATGAGCACAGTTAATATCTAAGTATGCTTCAGTCGTGTCGTTTAATTCGTCATCACTTAATAAAGTTACTTCAACATCATCATTAAAAGCTAAAGGTTTTTCAACCGATGCCATATCAGCAGGTAGACCGCTTAGAAGACCTAAACTTGCTAGATAGGTTAATTGATTTTCAGGACCGTTTTCATATTCATGATCTTTGTTTAAAAATCTGGCTTTAGGGCCGATAGGAGATATATCTGCTTTCTCTTCACCGGCTCTAGCATGACAACTGGTACAAGAAGTGGCTTTTGGCACAGCATATGTAAAATCTAATACTTCACCTTTGTGCACTGTGGTCATATTTTCAATTTGTTTACCTGCAATCGCTAAAGTCGCGTCATTGCTAGAGTTCCAATAATACGGTAGGGCAAACCAACCTTCAGCACGATGAATGAGTAAACGGGTTTCAACTAAAAGTTCTTCACCATCTCTCATTGAAGTATCTGCTGGCATAGCAAATGTTTTAACTAATACAGTACCTACTGGGAAGTCTAACACTTCAGACTGCGTATACTTCGCTTGCTCTCCTTCAGGGATGAAGATATAGCGATACTTTGTTGCATAATCTGTAAACAATGCGGTAGATAATCCATATGGAACACCGCCGTTGCTTGGGTTAGCGGTAGGATCTGTATCTTCTTGGAAAAGGTTGTAATCTGATAGCTTAGTACAATTTTTTGTAAATAAAGCATCCCAGTTTAGGCCTTCGGTTTGAGCTGAACAGTCTCCTTCCTCACCGGTAGGTGCGCCAACACTTGCTCTTGCTTCATCAGCGTTATCACCGATGCCATTATTGTTCTCATCTGCCCATTCGTTTGGATCATTAGGGAAGGCATCTTCGCTATCTGCAACACCGTCTCCGTCAGTATCTACAATGGCTGCAGGTGGATGTGGCGTATTGGTCTCATCAGAACTACCACCACATGCACTTAAAGCAACGGTGAAAATAGCTGATAAAGAGATTAATTTAATTTTTTGTAAATTCATAATATTACCCTCAAATTGCTACCCAATACAAAGAGCCTTTGGGTCTTGTATTGGGAAACTATTTGTTTACTTCTATCGATTAAGCCACTCTTATAAAGAACAAGCCGCTATTGAAAGGTCGTCACCAGCACAACCATAAACTTGCCCTTTAAACGTTACTTTTGCCGGAGCTAGTCGCTCTTGTGTACAGCTTAAACGTGCGGTGTTACCGTGAAAGTCCTCGGTTACAAATAGCGGTGGCGGTAAACTACCTGATGCAGGATCCCAAATAGAGTTAGTAATTGCGGGCACTAAGTCAGCCACGTCATTGGTAAATATCATACCGATATTGGTTTCTGGGAACTCACCTGCAGAAGCTGCAGAGTTACCATCAATATTATTAGAGACACATACGTTGTCGTCAGCCGTGTAAGGTTGGTAACTAACACCATCAGCAACCGCTTGTGCATCACCGTAATAGCTCAGTAAAACATCAATGTCTGACATCATGCCTTGGTTTATAACAAACTCACCAATTCCGTCATACAAAACAGCCGGCATAGTTTCACCGTCACGGTCTGAAATCAAACCAAGAGCTGAATGTAATGAGGTTGTTTGTGTAAAACCTGAAATGATGTTTACATCTGGTAGAGCAGGGTCTATCTCTTGCGTAATTAAATCGCCAGAAGGATTTGCACCTGAACGTTCAATGATGTTGTCGTGCACGAAAATATTTTTACTATAAGGAGACCAACCATTAAGCATTGTTGGTATATATTGACCGTTAGTTCCATCTGGGTAAGTTGCAGATGGCGTGTAGTTAGCAAGGTTAGCATCATAAACGAAGTAACTTGTTAGCATGATAGAAGAGGTTTCGTTATCTCTAAAGTGGTTATTATAAATTTCCACATCAGAAGCTGCAAAAATTAAGCTACCTGTTCCGGGAGGAACAACACCAACAACACCGTTACCAACGTTCGTTTCATTATTTGAGTAAACATCGTTGCTAAATATACGAACATTACCCCCGTAAGCTTTGTTTAATCCAGGTAAGTCAAAAACTAAAATACCACCGGTATTACCAATAGCTAAGTTATTATAAACATCAGCATTGCTTGAGTTTTCAATTTCAATACCTGCAACATTGTTTTTCGCAACGTTATCTCGAACCACTATATTACTAGACTGACCCACATAAATACCAGCATCTGCCGAGCCGAAAGAGTAGTTGTGTTCTAATAGAACATTTGTGCTCTCAACCGGGTACAACCCATAAGCGCCGTTGTCAGACTCTAATGGGCCTTCCCAAATAGCACCGGTATAAGCGAAATGTATACCATCAACTTTACTTGCTTTAATCCCGTTTTTAGGTGACTCATAGACGCTGAAATCACGAATGGTGATTGAACGACCGCCTTCAAATTTTACCGCATCATCGGCAACAGAGTCAGTAAAGTCTAACTGTGTCTCATTAATACCATAACCTGTAAGCGTGAAACCATTTGCTTCAAAGATAGTTACACTGTCTTTAACAATAAAACGTCCTCGAGGTAAAACCACAACGGCATTATCTTCCATGTCGAAAGTAGCTGTAATAACAGCTTCAGTAATGTCATCACCATTAACAAGATCTTTATCCGTAAGCGACTTATATACTTCTTCGATAAAAACAGCATTAGCCGGAATGTCGTAACCAGAACTTGTTGTAATACCAGATAAGCCAGACTCTCCGTTTGATCCTTGGTCACCCTGTTCTCCTTTATCGCCTGGAATACCTTGTGCGCCATCGACACCGTCTTCACCAGTACAACCAACTAACACTAAACTGCTCGCAATAACCACAGCAAGCATTGACTTCTTTAAACCCAATGAATTAATATTTTTTTGCATCTTTCCCATACCTGTATAAATAATAAATAATTTAAATAATTGAATTAGAAGTGACCTTAAATCCTTAATTATTATGCTTACCCTTTAGTTAGAAAAGGGTGTTACATCCCTGTAATAGATCTGCTAAGTAGTTCAATGATTAATGCTCGATTATGCGAAATAAGTTTTAGCCTCTTTATTAAGATTGAAATTAAAACTAAAACGTAAACTAGGGTTATTGGATTTTCTTTTTAATCTCTTAAGTGGATTAATTAATTAAAATGTTAAGTATAAATATTTGAAAAGCCAACCATCCCTGAACGCAGAATCGTTACTGGATGAAAGTATCAATTGCTTGTTTTTACAGCAATATATAAACATGACGAATAAATTTTTTTACTAACGAATTTCTTCATTAGACTGATGAATTCTAAAAAAACATGATGAATTTATGAAAAGAGTCAGTTCATTAACTATGGGTTTACAGGTGATACGGAATTGTTACAGTAAATAAGGTTGGATAAAAGTTGAAAGCCTACACGAGGGAGAAAAACACAGAAAGCGATCTCTTGGTCTATGTTGGAATGTACTTTAACCACAAATTGGTTTAATACATACATCGAAAAGAGCTCGTGGCTAAAGCCTACTCCTACAGGGTCAACAAGCACCTGTGATTTAGGCGCTTGTTTAATATGTACAGGTGTTAGTCACTTTTGTAGGAACGTGCTTTAGCCGTGAATGTTTTTAATACACACTGCCATAAGAGCTCGTGGCTAAAGCCTACTCCTACAGGGTTAACAAGCACCTGTAGGAGTCGGCATTTTGGCTAATCATGAAAAACGGGCTAGTCTTTAGGTACTTCAAAGTGCCAGTTGCTTTTTAATTGAAATAATGTGCTCTGGTCCCATGCGACAACAACCACCAATGATATTAGCACCAGCATTTAACCACTGTTTACTTGCACTTCCACACTCACTTGGAGTTGCAGTACCATGCCAAGTTTTATTTGAAGCATCATAGTCTTCACCAGAATTAGGATAAACAATAACAAATTTATTCGGACATGCTGATTTAATTCTTTCGATAAGTTCGACCATATATTTAGGGTTAGTGCAGTTTACACCTAATGCGATAGGGTTATCACTATCTCGAAATATAGCTACGCATTCTTCAATAGGAGTACCATCGTTTAATTGTTTGCCATTCATACATGAAAAACTAAGCCAAGCGGGCATGGATGTTTTTTCTAGCAATGATTTTAGAACTCGAGCTTCTTGTATACTTGGAACCGTTTCACAAGCAAGTATATCAGCGCCAGTCTTTTCTAATACTTCAATTTGCGCTTGGTGGTGGTCAGATATAATCTCATCGCTTACGCCATAATTGCCGTTATATTCAGAGCCATCTGCTAAATATGCGCCATAAGGGCCTATACTCGCGGCAACGAAAGGTCGTAAAGAGGTCGGGTTATCTTTACAAAATTGATTCACGGCTTGCTCTGCTAAAGTCACCGAACTTCGAATTAACTCAACGGCTTTTTCTTTACTAAGGTGGTTATCATTTACGTCAGCATTGGCTGAATGAGTGAGTAAATTTGCTTGCATTAAACCATCTATGCTCGCTTGATAACTTGCTGTTATTAAGCATTGCGCACCAGCCTTTAAGTAATGTAGGTGTGCTTGGACAATAGCGTCGGGTTCTGAGACTAGAAGATGAGCAGACCATAATGCATTATTCAAGTCAAAGCCTTGATCTTCAAGTTGATTCGACATACCACCATCAAGTAAAAGAGGTTTTCCCGTTTTAAGGTATGTAACGATTCTACTTTCATTAATTGAAGAGGGGTGCATAGGAGACCTTATTCTAACGCTTTAACTTGTGTATGATAAGGATACTGACACATTGTGCTAATAATTTATAGTGATAAAATATCGTTAAAATAGAGTTAGATGAAATAATGAGTCGTTAGCGATTTAAAAGTAACCGTGTTCGATTAGTCTCCTTACTATATGGAATGAATGTGAAAAATACTTCCGAAAAAAACTTGCCTATATTGTATTCTTTAAGAAATTGCCCTTTTGCTATGCGAGCAAGGTTAGCGATATTTAAAGCTGAACACTGTGTTATTTTAAGAGCAATACTTTTATCAGATAAACCAGAACAGTTTTTAGTCACATCACCTAAAGGCACGGTACCTGTTTTAGTGTTAGATAATGGAGAGGTTATCGAAGAGAGTCTCGACATTATGGTGTGGGTTTTAAAACAGAGGGATCCGAGTAACTTATTACTAAGGAGTTCGGCAAGTGATTCAGAAAGTAACTTACCAAGTCATACACACAATAGTTTACAAAGTAGCAATCTAACTTCTATACAAGAAAAATTAGATGAGATGTTATTGTTTATTAATACGTTTGATAAAGAGTTTAAAACTTGTCTTGAAAATTATAAATGCGCTAAACGTTATAAGGAAGATAATATACAGTCACAAAGAGCAGCTTGTGAGGTATATATTCAACAAATCGAGCAAAGGTTAAGTCAACATAAATTTTTATTTTCTGATGAAGAAAGCCTAGCAGATCTTGCGCTTCTGCCTTTTTTTCGAC
This sequence comes from Colwellia sp., assembly GCA_049607625.1. Classification (GTDB taxonomy): domain Bacteria; phylum Pseudomonadota; class Gammaproteobacteria; order Enterobacterales; family Alteromonadaceae; genus Colwellia. Next base: position 23,638 of record JBMYWR010000010.1, on the reverse strand, counting down.
AGTTTGCCAGAGTTGAACGTCAATGGTACTTATCATCACCTTACCCACATTTTAAAACATGGCTAAACAACTACTTACAAAGCCCTTTTTTCACCAAAGTGATGGCTAAATATCCATTGTGGTCGCCAAAAACTGAAACAGTATATTTTGGCAAGGGTTAATAAACTATTTTGTTAAGTTTATGGTAACCCATTTACAAGGTTTAATGACGTTGCGCTTTATCTTGCCTCCCATAAGAATCATTTTTTTATAATAATATTGCATTTTAAAACAGAATCAACTAATGGCACTTTTATTATCCGTAACTCGTAATAAAAGAGCAAAACAGAATACTTGTATAACCCTATAACTTTCCTATACTCAATGTTGTCTATTCATGGACTCTCTTTCTAACGAAATTACAACACTAGGAGACACTACAAAGTGAGTAAAAATTACTACATTTCTTTGCTTGTAGCCTTAGCTGTCGCCTGTTTATTTCCTTTATATACTTATCTTACCCTTGAAAAGAGAGTAAACGACAATGCTTTTATACAAACAAAATATAATTTTGAACGGGTAGAAGGGGCAATTCAACCTATTCCAAAGAGTATGGAAATAGATACTAATTGGTTAGTTCTAGGAAAAGCGCTGTTTCATACTCCGTTACTATCAAAAGATAATACTGTTTCGTGTGCCTCTTGTCATATGGTCGATTTTGGTGGTGACGATTCATTCCCTTTATCAACAGGGGTGAATAACGAAAAAGGTACACGTAATTCTCCGACGGTTTTGAACGCAACGTTTAATTTTCGTCAATTTTGGGATGGCAGAGCTATATCATTAGCCGAGCAAATAGCTGGTCCAATTCATAACCCTGTTGAAATGGGGACCTCATGGCATGAGATTATCCCTAAGTTAGAAAATGATCCTTATTTCAGTAAAACCTTTGAAAGCTTAAGCCAGCAAGGCGTAACGATTGAAAATATAATTAAGGCGATTGTAATTTACGAAGAATCATTGATTACACCAGATGCCCCTATAGATGAGTACTTACTTGGTAATGAAAATGCACTTTCAGCGCAACAAAAAAGAGGATTAAAACTTTTTAATGAATACGGTTGTTCAACGTGTCATCAAGGTATAAATATTGGCGGCAATATTTATCAAAAGCTTGGTCGGGTTGACGAAATACCCGATGTATTATCTGATGATCTTGGCTTGTTCGAAGTAACTCAAAACGAGCAGGATAGATATGTGTTTAAAGTCCCGTCACTTCGAAACGTAGCCCAGACAGCCCCATATTTCCATAATGGAAGTGTAGAAGCACTTCCTGAAGCTATAAGAATAATGGCTAAATCTCAGCTCGCAAGAGATTTAACCGACCAAGAAGTAGACGACATTGAAGAGCTACTTAAGTCATTCACCGCTAAAGTTATAGAGGTGGAATAAGATGAAGTTCATTAAATTTTGGCCAGAATTATTATGTATTTCATTCTTCGTCTTTTGCTCAGTTTCTTGGGTTAAATCCACGCATCATCAACAGCAACTTAACAATCAATTAACTGATTTAGTGTCACTTGAAAAAGTACTACCACAGCATCAAGTTCAATTGCTTAGTTCAACATTTAATGACCAATTGCATTACGATAAGTTCGCTCAATTAGAGTCACAAATAGAGAAAATCATTTTCCATAAATCCATTCCAATAGATTTAACATCTGCCCTTAAGGTTTACACAAAAAAATCAATGGCCTATATACAGTTGGTCACTATGATTAAAACATCTAAAAGGCTATTAAGTAATAGCAATGAACCAAATGCACAATTTCAAAATATTAAAATAAAGCTATTTGATTATATGGCAATACCAAGCACAAAACAGAAAGAGGAGCTTTTATCTCTTTTAGACAAATTAGACAACAGTTCAGGTGATGAAGTTAACCAAAACACTAAGTTAATCAGATTACACACCCTCTTTATTCTAGCTAATTTCGAAATAGCTTCACTTGCCCGGGAAGAAGTAGTCACCATGCCTATAGTAAGTAAGGTTGTCGAAAAAATAGAAGAGAAACATAAAGATATTGCAAAACAGCAGAGTTATCGTTATACGCTGCTTCTGGGCGTAATATTGTCTTTGTTTCTAGTTTTAGTCGTTATTATGCGCAGACAACATCATATTCTTGAGCTCACTAGTAATGCATATAAAAATGCTGCTGACGTAAAAACACAATTTTTAGCTAATATGTCTCATGAAATCAGAACGCCTATGACAGGTATTATTGGCTTAGTAGAAATATGCTTGCAAACAGACATAGACGAAGAGCAAAAAAATTATTTAGAAAAAGTTCAGTTTTCCGCTAACTCATTGTTAACTATCATTAATGATGTTCTAGACTTTTCTAAAATTGAATCAGGACAACTTCCTATAGAATCAATAGAATTTGAGCATCAAAAGTTGATTGAAAACCTTAATATGATGTTAGGAAAAGTAGCAGAAGAAAAAAATATTGAACTCATTTTAGATCTTGACCCTACTATGCCCGAGGTTATTGTGGGCGACCCTGTGAGGCAGACCCAAATTCTTTTAAACCTTCTATCTAATGCGGTTAAGTTTACAGAAAAAGGACACGTAATTCTTAAAAGTACTGTTATTGAAGAAGATTTAGAGAAAGGAGAGAGGAGAAAGGTTTTATATCAAATTATTGATACCGGTATAGGGCTTACAGATGAGGCTAAAGGTCGGTTGTTCCAACGATTTAGTCAAGCAGATGAGTCCACAACGAGAAAATATGGCGGAACAGGGCTAGGTCTAGCCATTTGTAAACTCCTTGTCGAACTGATGTCAGGTAAAGTTAGCGTTGAAAGTGAAGTGGGCAAAGGCTCTCAATTCAGTGTAGAGCTTCCTTTGTTGACCAAAGAAAGCATTGAAAAAGAAGCAAGGCAAATAGCCATTGCACAAGCTACTGGAAATAATAACCAGGACAGTAAAGGATTAATTAATGACCAGGAAGAACACTTAGATTTCATAGATAACATTGAAAAGGAAGAAGAAAAAGAAAAAGAAAAAACATTCGAAGCTTACAGTAAAATTCATATGCTTCTGGTTGAAGATAATGAAATTACTCAATGCGTTGTAACTAAAATGGCTACTTATTTTGGTGTGAAAATTGATGTGACAAGCACATGCAAAGAAGCTAAAGAACTTTGCAAACAAAATAAATATCACATAACGCTTATTGATTGGCAGTTAAAAGAGGAAACAGGTTTAGATCTTATATCTGATATACATGATCAAGCTTATTGCCCTGACTTTATGGTTGTTTGTAGCGCCTTTAGCAAAGATTATATTGACGAACACTCTATATTCGATTTTGAACTAGCGTATTTATCTAAACCTATTTTACAAGCAAAATTTAGAGAGGTTCTTGATTCATATTTAGATCCTGATTCAAGAACAGCAGGAGTGAAAATATCGACATCAAATGATGTTAGCTTAGACGACAATTCATCTGAACAAATGTCACAAAAAAACGCTAGTGAACAAACTAAAATATTATTGGTAGAAGATAATAAAATTAATCAAATTGTCGCCTTAAAATTATTACAAGGATTTGGTCTTGAAGTAGATATCGCTGAAAATGGTATTGAAGCAATCGAAATGGTAAATAAAAACACTTATCGAGTGGTCTTAATGGATATACAAATGCCAGAAATGGGTGGTGTAGAAGCGACAATTGAACTAAGAAAAAAATATGATCTTGCTAATTTAAAAATAATTGCTTTAACAGCAAATGTTACCCAAGAAGAAATTGAATATTACGCGAGTATCGGAATGGATAGCCATTTAGGAAAACCATACGAAAGTGATAAAATAAGAAAAGAGCTCGAGCCGTTTTATACTTTAAGTGAAGTGTAAATAGAGCACTATTGTGTTGTCTTTTTTAAATGGATAATTTGAAATGTGTTACTTTTTAACCAGTTGATATATTGAATTAAAAACGAAATTACAATAAAGCTAGGCAAGTAAATAAATTTAAGTTGCATGAGACTCAAATATCCGTATCATGCCGTGTTTTTTTTTAAGTTGATAGATTACAGAGTTCTTGTATGCGTAAAATGATTTCTTCCCCCTCCGAAATGTCTTTATCTGAAGTTGAAAACCAAATATATCAAAAAGCGCTTAGCTTATTTCCAGACGTACTGCTCAACTTGATGGCAGTCAAAGTAAATGATTACCCAAAAGACTTTACTACTTGGTGTGCCCAATTAAACCAAATTTGTAGTCAAGAAATTAATTTTGATTTACTTGAGGATAATCAGTTGCCCATATTAAAAAAATTGGAGGGTATACTTCAAGCGGGCGTAAGTGTTTCACAACTTAAAATGCTGCGTGTATCACCTTGGCCGATATTTAGTGGTTTTATCCTTCAAAACGCAACAGTTCAAGCTTTACAGGAGCGCATTGCATTACTTGACTATATTAGTAACCTAAAAGACAAACCTTTAGCTCAATTAATAGAAGAAGATAAGCTTGCTTTTGCTGGTAAGCACAGCAGTCTTCATGACATTGGAATTTATAAATTTGATGTTGAATGGTTTGCTTCTACCAAAGGTGCGAAAATCTTTCATCAGTTATTACAGGATTGCCCACAGGACTTTGATGAAGCACTTGCATACATACCTCTGTCTGGAGAAGTAAGTAAGGGGGACTATCAAAAATTTGTAAAGGCTTACAGTGCTATTTTTACAAGGTATGAAGAAGGGACGCAAGCACCTTTGATGCCTGCAACACGCTTGTTAGCTATGCGTAGGCCAGATCAGTTCATCGCTTTAACTAATAATAAAGTCGATGTTATTTGCCAAGGCTTTAATATTGTAAAACTCAATAACCGCTCATTTAATGATTACTGGGAAGATTTAATATTGACCCTAAGAGTGATGCCTTGGTGGAATGCTAAAGAGCCGTTGTTATCGCAAAACAAACCAGAAGTTGAGGTTATTAACAAGGAAACGGGTAGTTCCCTTAATGAGCCAATAAGCGAAGAATCAAGCGAACCAGAGCAACAGGAAGTTACTACTGATATTTCTGACAATAAGCTTTGGCAATACAGGGCCGCTTTAGTGGATGTATTTCTTTTTGCAAATGAAGAAACAGCACTAAAATCAAACTATCAACGTTTATTACATAAATCAGAACAGAAAGCTAAAAATAGTACAAGGACAGTTGTTAGAAAAGCCTTGAGTTCTTCAGGGGCAACAAGAAGGGAATATACTAAAGAGTCAGCAGAAAGCTTGGTAGATAAGGCATTAGCTAATGAAGAACTACCTGCTTACTTAAAAGATAAACGAGAGTCTATTTTAAAAGCTGTAAAAGAAGGAAAAAGTGTTGATCATGTTATAAAGATGATGCGAGCTATTTTTGGGTAAGCAGTTCATTCTCAATTAGAGCGTACTTTGTTAAAAGTGCGCTACTTCTCTTCATATACTCAATTTCCTTATGAAGATATTTCTTGTTTTATTAATAATTACATAATGCTACATTATTATGCATAAAAATATAGTAAGGTTGAATTAAAGCTGATTGTCGTTTGATTTATTTTGATTTAGTTTGATCTTTTTATGAAAAATTTAAGGTTAACAGCTCTTCTTAAAAGTAGCTCTAGTGACTGAGCCAAAGCCATCATCGAATATTCTCCAGCGTAAGTAATAAGTTAATTAAATTGGCGTTAGTCTTAAAGCTTAATCGTGCCGATAAAAACTAGAATAAGGTTGTAAATATGAATGAATTAAACACTGTAACTTCATTAGAAAATGGCTTTAATGCTCAAAAACAATACTTCAGCGATAACCTTTATCCTAGTTATGAGCAAAGAATATCTGATCTTGAAACGCTTAAGCAATTGCTCCTTGATAATCAGCAAGCTTTTATAGAAGCCATGTCAGAAGATTTTGGCCACAGAAGTCATGACGACTCTAAGATTGGCGACATTTTAACCACGGTAATGGGCATTAAATACAGTATCAAGCGTTTAAAGAAATGGATGAAACCAGTGAAAAAACACACTGGTATGTTATTTCAACCCGCAAGCTCGCAAGTGATTTATCAACCTAAAGGGGTAATAGGTATTATTGCTCCATGGAATTATCCTTTATTTTTATCCTTTGGACCTTTAACTGCCGCTTTAGCAGCGGGGAATCCTGCCATGATAAAAATGTCAGAGTACACACCTAAAACCAATACGCTTTTAGCTAATGTTTTAGCACAGGGCTTTAGCCAAGCTCAGGTTGCCATCGTATGTGGTGAAGTAGATATCGCTACAGCCTTTTCTAATTTGAAATTTGATCATTTATTCTTCACTGGTTCCACAAGTGTAGGTAGAATCGTAATGCGTGCGGCGTCTAATAACTTAGTCCCCGTAACACTTGAACTTGGTGGCAAGTCACCTTCTATTATAGATGATGAAATAGATATCGACCTTGCCGTTACGCGTTTAATTTTAGGTAAAACCCTTAATTCAGGACAAACCTGTGTCGCCCCTGACTACTTGTTATGTCCTAAAGCTAAAGTAGAAGAGTTAACATTAGCTTTACAAAAACGTTACCAGAAAATGTATCCCACAATAAACGACAACAATGATAGCACCTGTATAATCAGTGATGGTCAAAAGGCTCGTTTAGATAGCTTATTAGAGGATGCTAAAGAGAAAAATGCAACTATCTTACCTTTAGTTCAAGAAGATGCTCCAGCGAATCAATTACGCAAAATGCCTTTAACTGTTCTAACCAATGTGAATGAAGAAATGCACGTAATGCAACAAGAGATATTTGGACCGTTACTGCCCATTATTGGTTATGATAATGTTGATGAAGCAATGGCCTATATTAATAAGGGAGAGCGTCCGTTAGCTTTGTATATTTTCAGTTTCGATAAAGCATTCCAAGATAAAGTATTAAAAGGAACACATGCCGGCGGTGTCTGTATTAATGAAGCTGCTTTTCATGTTGCTAACGACGATTTACCTTTTGGCGGAGTAGGTGAATCAGGTATGGGGCAATATCATGGAGATGAAGGGTTTAAAACTTTTTCACATGCTAAATCAGTAATGAATAGTGGAAAAATAAACTTTAATTCATTGTTGTTCCCTCCATTTAATAAACCAATTCATAAAATACTTTATAAAATGTTTATTCGTTAAGGGTAAAGAAAGGCTTTGAGTTTTTGAGCTACGGGCAAGTTAAGGCCCGTTTTACCCGTGCACAGGGATTAGCCACTAATCCCTGTTTCAAGGTAAAACAGGCTAGTCGATTAAGCCTTAGACATTTGCTCAAGTAAAAACGCTGAAAGATCACCCGCAACTTTTAATGTTTTATCGCGACTTTCAATACCACCACCTGAACTATCCGTGAAAGGTGCAACTTCCATCATATCAGCGCCAGTAATAGGGTATTTACCCGCTAAAACTTCAAGGATACGCATTGCTTCATTTGGCATAAGCCCATCAGGCTCAGGTGTGCCTGTCGCGCTTGCATGGCTATCATCAATCGCATCGATGTCAAAACTTACATATAACTCATCAATATCTTCAGACGCTAATTGACTTAAAATATTTTCAATAGTTTGTTCAACACCGATTTCTTTAATATCTTTTGCCCAATGCTGCCTTACTCCAAACGTATCTTCCCAATGAGACTGAGGCTTGCCACTAGAGCGAATACCTATTTGAATTAAATGATGTGGTTCATGTAAGTCTTCAAGAATATGTGTGCACCAAGACCCGAAGCATAAGTCTATCCCTAAGCGCTCAACCAGCAGGTCAGTATGTGCATCAAAATGAATAATAGCAGCACGTTTACCTTGTTTCTTTTTCGCTTGTAGATAAGCCCTTGTTAAAGGGTAACTAATACTGTGATCACCGCCAATCCCAAAAATGCCTTTATCAGGGTACGCTTGATAAAAGTCATGAAGTACATCTTCGGTTATGGTTAAAGGACTTACTGCATAATCGCTTTGTTGATCTTGATATAAAGCCTTTCGACAGTTGGTTAAGGTTTTATCATTAAGATACTTATCAGCTAATAGGTGAGGAATGACACGAATATCGCCTAAATCAAATGTATTTAAAGTAGGGTGTTGTTCAAGCAACGTGTTTCTTACAAATAAAGGCCCCCAGTTAGCACCTCGTAAAATGCCACCACCACAATCTGAGGCAATACCTAATATGACTGCGCTAGATGCATCAGGTAATTCGTATAAAGAGTCTTTCCATAAAGATTCAATGTTATCTGCTGTTCCGTAAATAGCTTTATGTAATGCTTCTTTGCGCTCTTTAGCGGTATTTACAGTGAAAACACCGTTTCCAGGAGGGCATAAGCACTGAGCTAATTTGTTAAAAAATGGCTTCGGTAATTCATTCGATGAAGTGGTCATATAATATCTCTATGCTATTTATAAGGAGCGTTTTTAAAGTTATTTTCAATTTATTTAGGCTTAGGCTCTTATTTTTTGTGTAAAAGTCTATTATGATTGCGACTATATACGCCTAAATAAGCGCTTTAGAATTAAAAAGTTACTTTTTCTATATGTTTATTTGGTATAACCAAAGAATATAGGCTATTAATAAAACACTATTATAACCAAAATTAACAAGTATATGAATATAGGATAATTTATTACTTGTTAATATGAATATTTATCACTATATGTAAATATAAATGTAGTATTAAAAACGAACACTTCAGTTATAACTGAATGTTAAGTGAGTCAAGTAAGGCATTTTACATTTATTTCTCACAGAACTTTTTTGAATAAAAAGGCAAAAATAAATTTGCCTTACGGTAGGATTATATAACTTTATGGCAAAATCACTTGTTATTGTCGAATCGCCAGCCAAAGCGAAAACAATAAATAAATATTTAGGGAAAGACTTCGTTGTGAAGTCGAGTGTTGGTCATGTCCGTGATTTACCCCATAGTAGTACAGGAAAAAAAGTAGCAAGTAAGTCACCCGCTGAAGTTAGAAAAATGGCTCCTGCAGCAAAAGCGAAGTATAAAGCCAAACGTGACAAGTTGGCGCTTGTCAATCGAATGGGGATTGATCCAGATAAAAACTGGGCAGCGAACTACCAAATTCTTCCCGGTAAAGAAAAAGTGGTTGCAGAACTTAAAAAACTAGCAGATAAAGCAGATATTGTTTATCTCGCAACCGATTTGGATCGCGAGGGAGAAGCGATTGCATGGCATTTAAAAGAAATTATCGGTGGCAGTGATGATAAATTCCGCCGTGTAGTATTCAACGAAATAACAGAAAGCTCTATTAAGCAAGCATTCTCTACTCCGGGCGAACTAAGTATGCCAGGTGTAAATGCTCAGCAAGCAAGACGTTTTCTGGATAGAGTAGTTGGCTTTATGGTCAGCCCTTTGTTATGGAAAAAAGTTGCCCGTGGCTTATCTGCAGGTCGTGTTCAATCGGTCGCTGTAAAGCTGGTTGTAGAACGTGAACGTGAAATTAAAGCTTTTGTTCCAGAGGAATACTGGGATATAACGGCGGACACTCATGCGAGTACAGGCGAAGCGCTAACTTTAGATGTAACTCATGAAAATGGAAAGGCGTTTAAGCCAACCAATAAAGCACAAACTGATGAGGCTTTAGTTAAGTTAAAAAATGATGATTATAAAGTAACTAAGCGCGAAGACCGTCCATCAAAAAGTACAGCTTCTGCACCTTTTATTACATCAACATTGCAGCAAGCTGCTAGTACTAAGCTAGGTTATGGTGTGAAGAGAACGATGGGGTTAGCTCAACGTTTATATGAAGCAGGCCATATTACTTATATGCGTACCGATTCAACCAATTTAAGTAAAGATGCGGTTGAGATGTGTCGTGGATATATAAAATCAAATTTTGGGGAAAACTACTTACCTGAAAAAGCAAAAGTTTACGGCTCTAAAGAAGGCGCTCAAGAGGCGCATGAAGCCATTCGTCCTTCTAATGTCAAACTTGAATCTGCCTTTATGGATGGAATCGATGCTGATGCTAAAAAGCTATATGATTTAATTTGGCGTCAGTTTGTTGCTTGTCAAATGACAGCCGCTAGATACACGGTTAGCACGTTAACTATCAGCACAGCCGGCTTTGATTTAAAAGCAAAAGGTCGTGTTATGCAGTTTGATGGTTGGACAAAGGTTCATCCTCAACTTTCTAAAGGTGATGATAAACACTTACCAGATTTAGCCGTTGGAGAGAAGCTTACGCTTGACCATTTAGAGCCGACTCAGCACTTTACCAAGCCTATTGCTCGTTTTGGTGAAGCATCGTTAGTTAAGGAGTTAGAAAAGCGCTCAATTGGTCGCCCATCAACCTATGCTTCTATTATCTCTACTATTCAAGATAGAGGTTATGTTCGTTTAGATAAGAAGCGTTTTTACGCAGAAAAAATGGGTGAAATCGTAACCGACAGTTTATCAAAGAGTTTTGAGAAGTTGATGAGCTATGATTTTACCGCCAATATGGAGCAAGAACTTGATGGTATTGCAGAAGCCAAATTAGATTGGAAAAGTGTTTTAGATGATTTTTACTGTAATTTCAGTGAGAAACTTGCTTTAGCTAATAAAGATTCTGACGACGGCGGGATGCAGAATAACGATCCTGTTTTAACTGATATAGACTGTCCGACTTGTGGCCGTAAAATGGGTATAAGAACCGCCTCTACAGGTGTTTTCTTAGGTTGTTCTGGTTATGCATTGCCTCCTAAAGAACGTTGTACAACCACAATGAATCTTACCGCTGGCGAAGAGGCAGTAAGTATTTTAGCAGAAGATCAAGAAACCGAAGCTTTACGTGCAATGCGCCGTTGTAAAATATGTAATACAGCGATGGATAGCTACCTTATTGATGAAACTAGAAAACTGCATGTTTGTGGTAATAACCCTGTTTGTGAAGGTTTTGAAGTAGAAGAAGGTACCTTTAAAATTAAAGGTTATGATGGTCCTGTACTTGAATGTGACCGTTGTGGCTCAGATATGGAGCTTAAATCAGGTCGATTTGGTAAGTACTTCGATTGTACTAACAGTGAGTGTAAAAACACCAGAAAGCTTCTTGCCAATGGTGAAGCGGCTCCACCAAAAGAGGATCCTGTTCAGTTGCCTGAATTACCTTGTGAAAAGTCCGATGCACATTTTGTATTGCGTGATGGTGCAGCGGGTATATTCTTAGCGGCCAATACTTTCCCGCGTTCTCGTGAAACACGAGCACCAAAAGTTGCAGAGCTGGCGCGTTTTAGAGATAGAATTTCAAGTAAGTTTTATTACTTAGCTGATGCACCACAAGAAGATAACTTAGGTAACTTAAGCGTTGTTCGTTATAGTCGTAAAACCAAAGAGCAGTATGTAATGACTGAGGTTGATGGCAAAGCCACTGGTTGGAATGCTAAGTATGTTGACAATAAATGGGTAGAAGAAATTCCTAAGAAAAAGGTCGCTAAGAAAAAAGCGGCACCTAAGAAAAAGCCAGCAGCTAAAGCTAAGAAAGCAGAAAGCTAGAAGGCTGGAAAGCGGATAGCGGGACTGTGATTAGTCAATAAGTAAACTGAAGGGTTAACGATACGTTAGCCCTTTTTTTTCCTCTACGAATTATGAACCAGTGAACTCAGTAAGTTAGAGACTACTGATCTCATCGAATTACACTGATTATACGAATTAAGACAACTTTTTGGGTAAGACCTTATACTCTTAGAAGTTGGATTAGACACTAGCCCGTTTTGCCCGCAGATTACTCAGATAAGAGCGGATAAAACACTAGACATTTGAGGGTAAGATCTCAAGTTCTGACGCTGTTTATATTAATATTGTAGGAGTTGGCTTTAGCCACGATCTCTTTTGTTTTAGGGGGGATTCCAACAAAGCTTAACAACTGAGACTAGCTAGGCGCTTAAGAGCGAGTGAAAAGCACTTGTGTTCAAATTACAGTTTCTTTTCCCTCATTGGGGCTTTGTCTAATCTGCACGTCACATGGATGTGACTTATTAGAGAATGCAGGACGCATATTCTCCTGTCATCTGCGGGCAAAACGGGCTAGTCACTAATCACTGTAAGCGCTATCTCAGTTTACCATTAGCTCATATCTTCTAATTCATCCATCACTTTTCTTGCTTGTGCTATTGTGCAATCGGTTCTCGCCATTATATTAGCGATAGTGACAGAGGTAAGTGAGTTTGCAACATCAATTAAGTGTTCATGACTTAAATCATGATATTGACGAGAAAGCAACGTGGCAAGCCACTGCCAGCTAGGTTCATCACTTTCGTTGATGAATTCAATAATGCATTGTATTTGTTCGAAGCTTGCCTTTAATTGCCAGTTTCTAGAGCGGCCTATTCGATTTAATTCACAACCGAGCCCCCTTATTTTAGCTTTTAGGGTGTACGCCTTTAATGTCTTCCTGAGAAAAGATGGTAGGTTAATCACGTTAATTTTGTGCACTGATATACCAAGAAACAAGTAGTTGAGTGGATATTGCTAATATAATACCGACTTTAACCTACTATTTGAATAGCTTTGATTAATGATTAAATCATATTTTAAGTTAATTGGACGGTAAGTAGAGTCTAGTTAACCTGAACTCGGTTTAAGAGATAGCTTAATTTTAGGTAGTTTATTGATATAATATATAAAACCATCTCTAGCTTGATAGTTTTTCTTCTTTTCATATGATAAGCAAGGCAAATTCATGCTTCAATAGCTTGCCTATTGCAAATGAATTTAACGCATAAGCTAGGAAACATAGCTGCTAGAGAAGTATGTATTAAGCCGAGTTCAGGTTAGTTAGATTACCATTTTTTCTTAGGTTGAAAAATAAGATCTAATTCATCTACAGATTCATCGGGTGATTTATTGGCATCAGGGGCGGCAGCCAATTTTAAATTATCGGTGATTTCTGTCAATAGACCTTTCACTTCCTCCTGTTTTGAAACGACATATTCCGTTTTTTTAGGAGACTTTGATAAGGCCGTTAAGCACTTATCAAAAAACTGTCTAGCAGAGCCATTAAGCCCTTTGTTTTTGGCTTGTATACCTCTTTTAGCGAGGGTTTCAACATTGATTTTAAGTTGAATTGCACTGTATCGGCCTTCTTCTGCATTATAAATATTTGGATCAAGACCACCTTTGGCATGTTCAGACTTTAAAGTAATTCTAATTTTTTTAATGCATTGTAATAGAGCAATAATTTGTTTGTCATCATCAGGTAATACAAAAGTCTCATCAAAATTAGGCGTTTGATTGTTTGCAGCTTCTGTAGCGCGCTTAACACGCTTAGATAATTCATCTATCTTCTTTTGTATACCTAAGGTTTTAGGCAATATCTCTTGAATGCGAAGAGCAGCATTGAGAATACGTTTGTTTAAAATAACGAGCATGTTCTGACTGCAGGGCAAACTTGCTAACTGCAGAATGAGCTGCTCAGTTTCATCCATCAACAATTTTTGTTTAGCTACTCTGGCGCGTTTCTCAGCTTGTATTTTTTCTTTATGTTGACGGATTGAACTGACAACGACTACAAAAATAATTAAACAAACTAGCAAGCCGATAATGATCGCTATCATAAAGGTTCTCTTTTAGAGTAAGGTTCGAAATAAAGTTTCGCATATGTATTTTTCGCATATGTATTCGGTAAGGAATTTAGGAATTTCTTCACCCTTTAGATAAGTTTAGCTGATAATTATATTTTTGCGATTTTGTTCATTACAGCCTCTATTTTAAAAAACTAACTGTTATTTCTAAGCATAAACATATGGCATATATTTTTAATTAAGTATATTATTTTGTTATAAGCAAAAAATAATAAGTTCCCCTATGAAATTGCAACAACTAAAGTATATCGTTGAGGTTATGAATAATAACTTAAACGTTTCAGCTACAGCGGAAAGCCTTTACACTTCACAGCCAGGTATTTCAAAGCAAGTACGTATGCTTGAAGATGAATTAGGTATTCAAATATTTGGACGAAGTGGCAAACACTTAACTCATATTACTGAGCCTGGCCAAGAAATTGTTGATATAGCAACACAGATCCTTTCAAAAGTTGAAGGAATAAAAGCAGTTGCTAATGAGTATACCTTGCCCGACGAAGGAACTTTGCGTATTGCAACAACTCATACACAAGCTCGATATGCTTTACCGGATGTTATAGAAGGGTTTATTCAAAAGTACCCTAAGGTATCCTTGCACATGTCACAAGGGACGCCAACACAAATAAGTGAATCAGCAGCCCGAGGAAAGGCAGACTTTGTTATTGCAACAGAGTCATTGCATTTATATAACGATATAATCATGTTGCCTTGTTATCACTGGAACCGTAGCATTGTGGTAAAGCCGGGTCATCCATTGCTAGCTAAGAGTAAAATTACAATTACAGATATCGCTAAATATTCATTAGTAACTTATGGTTTTGGTTTTACTGGACGCTCAGAACTTGACGCCGCTTTTAATAGAGAAGGGGCTAAACCAAAAGTTGCCTTTACAGCGACTGATGCTGATGTAATCAAAACTTATGTAAGGTTAGGTGTTGGCATTGGAGTTATTGCTACAATGTCCTTCGACCCTAAAATTGATGGCGATCTTATTGCAATAGATGCAAGTCACTTATTTAAATCGAGTATGACTAAAATAGGTTTTAGAAGAGGAACATTTTTACGTGGTTATATGTTTGACTTTATTGAACGCTTTGCACCGCATTTAAATAAAAATATTGTATCAGAAGCGATGTTATTGAAAACTTCTGAAGAAGTTGACGATATGTTCAAAGAGGTAACATTACCTAATAAATAACCTAAATTAGGTTTAAGCTAAATCACAAACACAAAAAAAGAGCTAAATGTATTTATAGCTCTTTTTTTATTTGCTAGCTGTTAATGATTACTACTTTATTAAAAAGTGCAAAATACATTAAAATGCTTAAATTTTAGGTATTCTAATTTTTTGCTCTGGACTTACGCGGTAAATAACCAGTGTTTTACCAATAACCTGTACTTTAGTCGCATTTGTTTCTCTACAAATAGCTTCTACAATGAGGGCTTTGTTTTCTCTATCGTCAGTTGGAATTTTAACTTTGATTAATTCATGATGATTTAATGCATAGTCTATTTCAGCAACAACGGCTTCGGTTAATCCATTGTTTCCTAATAAAACAATAGGTTTAAGTGAGTGTGCTACACCTTTTAGGTGTTGAATTTGCTTTTTGGTTAAGTTCATTAATAATTTCGTTATACGTTAGCTTTAATTAAGTGTATTTTATCACCAACTGTAGATAATACCAATACATGGTTTTATTCTTCTGTATTTGTTCATTGATAAAAAAACTCATTCAAAGCAACAAAGTGAATAAAATTCAACAACTAGCTATAAATTTGAACACGAATACGTATATCTTTTGCTATAATGGGCAAATATACTTACCTAAAGAAGGCTCTTCCTTTAAGTCATGACAAAGAAAAAATTAACGAACAGCTCTCAACGTTGGATGCAAGAGCATTTTGATGATGAATACGTAAAAAAAGCACAACGTTTAGGTTTACGATCTCGCGCTGTTTTTAAGCTTGAAGAAATAAACAATAAAGATAAATTAATTAAGCCCGGTATGAAGGTTGTCGATTTAGGCGCGGCGCCGGGTGGTTGGTCTGAATATGCAGTAAAAGCAGTCGGTGATGATGGCCTTGTCATCGCATGTGATATCTTGTCAATGGATGCCATTGTAGGAGTAGACTTCTTGCAAGGAGATTTTCGTGAAGAAAGCGTTTTAAATGCTTTGTTGACAAGAATAAATGGCAAAAATATTGATGTGGTTTTATCTGATATGGCAGCAAACATGACCGGTAATGAAAGTGCAGACTCGGCTAGAAGTATGTATTTAGTCGAGCTTGCTTTAGATATGTGTAATGATGTCTTAAAAACCAATGGTTCTTTCATCGTAAAGGTGTTCCAAGGTGCTGGATTTGAACAGTTCATGAAAGATGTAAGATCACAATTTAAAACCGTAAAAACCAGAAAACCCGACTCATCTAGGGCAAGATCAAGAGAAGTCTATCTTGTAGCAACCGGGTTCAAAGGCTAAAACTTGTTAAAATAGTATAGTTTATAGTAGAAGTTTAGTGTTACAAGTTGTGTAATATGTTAAAACTAAATAGCGACGAGACTTGAATTGTAGTAAATTGGTCTCAATATAGTTTTTATTAGGTAAATTAATACCTAGCACTAAAAAAAATAGTTTACCTAGAAACTTAAAAAGTTAAATTTTAAAATCGAATTCAAAGAGGTCATTAAGTTGAGCGATATGGCAAAAAATCTTATTTTATGGTTGGTGATAGCAGTTGTTCTGATGTCTGTTTTTCAGGGGTTCTCTCCTAATTCAAACAACGAACAAGAAATGGACTACACCCGTTTTATTACGGATGTTAGACAAGGACAAATTACCGAAGCTACTGTAGGTCGCGATGGTGTTATAACCGGTCAAAAACGCGGCGGAGAAAACTTCGTTACCGTTATACCTGGTGGTTTCGACCGTGATCTCATTAATGACTTAGTTAAACAAGGCGTTAAAGCCAAAGGTCCTTTACCTGAAGAAACGAGCTTTTTAACGACAATCTTTGTGTCATGGTTCCCGATGATTCTTCTTATTGGTGTATGGATCTTCTTCATGCGTCAAATGCAAGGTGGTGGCGGAAAAGGCGCGATGTCTTTTGGTAAAAGTAAAGCCAGACAGCTTAACGAAGAACAAATTAAAACAACCTTTGACGATGTTGCTGGTTGTGATGAAGCCAAAGAAGATGTAAGTGAGCTTGTTGACTATTTACGTGAACCCAATAAATTCCAAAAATTGGGTGGTAGAATACCATCGGGTATTTTATTAGTAGGTCAACCGGGTACAGGTAAAACACTTCTTGCTAAGGCAATTGCTGGTGAAGCGAAAGTACCTTTCTTTACCATTTCTGGCTCAGACTTTGTTGAAATGTTTGTTGGTGTTGGTGCATCGCGTGTACGTGACATGTTCGAACAAGCTAAAAAATCTGCACCTTGTATTATCTTTATCGATGAAATCGATGCCGTAGGTCGCCAACGTGGCGCAGGTGTTGGTGGAGGACACGATGAAAGAGAGCAAACACTAAACCAAATGCTAGTTGAAATGGATGGTTTTGAAGGTAATGAAGGCGTTATCGTTATTGCTGCAACTAACCGCCCAGATGTTCTTGACCCAGCACTACTAAGACCTGGTCGTTTCGACCGTCAAGTAACCGTTGGTCTACCAGATATTCGTGGTAGAGAGCAAATCTTAAAAGTTCATATGCGTAAAGTTCCGCTAGGTGACGATGTTAAAGCATCTGTTATTGCCCGTGGTACGCCAGGTTTTTCTGGTGCAGATTTAGCTAACTTAGTTAACGAAGCTGCTTTATTCTCAGCGCGTACTGCAAAACGTGTAGTAAGTATGAATGAATTTGATAAAGCAAAAGATAAAATCATGATGGGCTCAGAGCGCCGTTCAATGGTAATGAGTGAGTCAGAAAAAGAAATGACTGCTTATCATGAAGCAGGGCACGCGATTGTTGGCCGTTTAGTTCCAGATCACGACCCTGTTTACAAAGTAAGTATCATTCCTCGTGGCCGTGCTTTAGGTGTTACGATGTACTTGCCTGAGCAAGATAGATTTAGTCACTCTAAGCAACATTTAGAGAGTAATATTTCTTCTTTATACGGCGGCCGAATTGCTGAAGATCTTATTTACGGCAGTGAAAAAGTATCAACTGGTGCTTCTAATGACATCGAACGTGCAACGAATATCGCACGTCGTATGGTAACGCAGTGGGGTCTATCTGAAAAAATGGGGCCTATGCTTTTTGCTGAAGAAGAAGGTGAAGTTTTCTTAGGACGTTCCTCTTCGAAGTCTCTTCATATGTCGAATGAAACAGCTAAAGATATTGACCAAGAAATAAAAGACTTATTAGATAGAAACTACGCTAGAGCAGAGAAATTCTTAAAAGATAACATTGATGTATTACACACAATGAAAGATGCTCTAATGAAGTATGAAACCATTGATGCATTACAAATTGATGATTTAATGGCAAGAGTTGAAGTTAGGCAACCAAGTGATTGGGACTCATCAGACGATGATAAAAACTCAGATTCATCTAATGGTTCTACTGCTTCTAAAACAGAAGCAAAACCTGAAGTAAAAACAGCTTCACCAGACTTATCTGAGCCAAACGATTCTCCAGCTAAGTAATTGGTTATATAGCTTAAGATAAATAAACCTCGCACTACATACTAATTATTTAGCTTGTAGTTGCGAGGTTTTTGTTTTTAAGAGTCGAGCAGAAGCACAGAGCCCCTGATGTTTAAAATTCTGCTCTTGTAGGACTGAATTTATTCGGGAAAATTTGTCATACCTCGTTTGTTTAAAATTAAATATAGGCACTGTTTTGTCGATTACTTATACACCTTCAAAAAAATTAAAACAACCCGCTTCAACTGTTCAAGTCATGGGTATACTCAATGTAACCCCAGACTCTTTTTCTGATGGTGGAAAATTCTCAGGATTCGATCAGGCACTGTCGCAAGTCGAAAGAATGATCGATAATGGCGCAGATATCATTGATATTGGTGGTGAGTCTACGCGTCCAGGTGCTTTGTTAGTTGATGAACAAGATGAGTTGATTCGTGTTATCCCTTTACTTAAAGCGATTAAAGAAAGCTTTGATATCAGTGTCTCGATAGACACCAGTAAAGCGGTGGTAATGGAAGAAGCGATTATTCAAGGTGCAGACATGATCAACGATGTATATGCACTACAAAAACCAAACTGCTTAAGTATTATAAAACAAGCATCAATCCCTGTATGCTTAATGCATATGCAAGGTTCGCCACAAACCATGCAAAATAACCCACAATACGATAATATCATTGACCAAGTATCAGACTTTTTTCAATCAAGAATTGAAGCGTGTGAACAAGCAGGAATCGCTAAGTCTCGACTTATTTTAGATCCAGGATTTGGCTTTGGTAAAACTTTAACGCATAATTATCAATTATTAGCGAAGCTTTCAGCTTTTAAATCGTTTGATTTACCAATTTTATCGGGTATCTCAAGAAAATCGATGATAGGTGACTTACTTAAACGAGACGTTACTCAAAGACTACCAGGCAGTATTGCTGCAGCTCTTATCTCTGTTCAACAAGGTGCAAGCATTGTACGAGTACACGATGTCCAAGAAACCGTTGATGCCTTAAAAGTATTAGAGGCAACTAGCCTTAATGGTTTGGCTTGTTAAAATTTAATATTCTGTCTTTGATTCAAATAACCACATTAGTAAAATAAAAATTAGGAAGTAGTATGTCAGCACGTAAATATTTTGGTACCGACGGTATCAGAGGCTTAGTAGGCCAATATCCTATTACCCCAGGTTTTGTCATGCGATTAGGCTATGCCGCTGGTAAAGTCATGGCAGCTCAAGGCACAAAGAAAGTTCTTATTGGTAAAGATACCCGTATTTCAGGCTATATGCTTGAGTCAGCACTAGAAGCAGGTTTTTCAGCAGCAGGTGTTAATGTAAGGTTACTAGGTCCTATGCCAACACCTGGTATTGCTTATTTAACAAAAACCTTTAGAGCTGAAGCGGGCATTGTAATCAGCGCATCACATAATCCATATTATGACAATGGCATTAAATTTTTCTCACAAACAGGTGAAAAACTTGGTGACGAAACAGAACTTGCCATAGAAGCAGAGCTTGATCAGAGCATGGGCTGTGTAGACTCAGCTCAATTGGGTAAAACCGAACGTATTAATGATGCTGCTGGACGCTATATTGAATTTTGTAAAAGTAACTTCCCAAGCGAGCTTACTTTAAAAGACTTAACGATTGTAGTCGATTGCGCAAACGGGGCCACTTATCATATTGCACCAAAAGTCTTTAAAGAGTTAGGAGCAAATGTTATCGAGTTGGCTGCCTCTCCTAACGGCACAAATATTAATGATAAGTGTGGTGCAACCTCTATGGGCGCCATAAGTGAAGCAGTTGTTGAGCATAAAGCCGATTTAGGTATTGCCCTTGATGGTGATGGTGATCGTTTAATGATGGTAGATCACACAGGTCACATTATTGATGGTGACGAAGTGATTTACATGATTGCCTGTAATGAGCTCAAAGCGGGGACACTCGTTGGTGGCGTTGTTGGCACATTAATGAGCAATATGGGCTTAGAACTTGCCTTAAATAAGCTAGGTGTGCCTTTTGCTCGCAGTAATGTAGGCGATCGCTATGTTATGGAGCTATTAAAAGAGAAAGGTTGGCGACTTGGCGCAGAAAATTCAGGCCATATTATCAACTTAAAACACACATCAACAGGCGATGGCATTATAGCAGCCTTAAATGTTTTACAGGCTGTGTGCGAACAAAAAGTATCACTTAATGCCTTAAGAGAAGGGATGACAATGCTACCGCAAGTATTGGTAAATATTCGATTCTCTGGTGATAACGATCCATTAAACGATGAAGCAGTGCAAAACGAAGTTAAAACAGTGAACGAAATGCTTGAAGGAAGAGGGCGAGTGCTATTAAGAAAGTCAGGCACCGAGCCTTTGATTCGCGTAATGGTTGAAGGTCCTCATCTTGAAGAAGTTACCAAGTTAGCAAATCAAATTGCCGAGCAAGTTAAAAAGGTAGACTAGTTGTTGCTGTTAATAAATGTTCAATAAAGAGCTAAAAAACAACCAATAAATTCTGTGTAGTACAAAGCCCGCTTAAAATAAGTAAAAAAGAAGAAAAAGATATAAGTATTACTTGTATCTTTTTCTTAGGTTAGTTAATATCTCGCGGATTCATTTTAGCGATATGAGCACCTCAACGAGGAATGATAATGACAAGAAAAGCGATTGTAGCCGCTAACTGGAAACTAAATGGTAATTTAGCCTTAGTTGAAAGTATGGTTGAAGGCTTTAAAGAAATACAGTTACCGTCAAATGTTCAGGTGGTTATCTGTCCAAGCGCTTTGCACTTATCAACGATGAGTACCTTAGCTAAACAAGAAGATTTATCGAAAAATATTTTTTTCGGAAGCCAAAATGCAAGCGCTCAGTTAAGCGGTGCTTACACAGGTGAAATTTCTTGTGAAATGTTAAAGGAATTGTCAGTAGAATTTGTTATCCTAGGTCACTCTGAACGCAGAAGCCTTTATAATGAAAGTTCAACTGAGATAGCTGAAAAAGTAAAAACAACGTTAGCGTCGGGTTTGACTCCAATTTTATGTATTGGCGAAAGCGAAAGTGAAAGAGAAAACGATTTAACTGAATCTGTGCTAGCAGGCCAACTGCAAAGTGTTATAGATATCGTTGGAATCGAGAAATTTGTTGATGTTGTTGTGGCTTATGAACCTGTTTGGGCGATTGGCACAGGAAAAACAGCATCGAGTCAGATGGCACAAGAAACACATCAATTTATTCGTCAGTTTTTAGCAAATGCTAATGCTGAAGTCGCGAGTAAAGTGCCTTTGTTATATGGTGGAAGCGTTAACGCGTCAAACTGTGAAGAATTATTTGCACAAACTGATATAGACGGTGGTCTTATTGGTGGTGCTAGTTTAAAAGTAGAGCAATTCAAAGCGATTTGCTGTGCAGCTAAAGGAAGCTAAAAAATGTTGTATCAAGTATTAATTATTGCCTATGTATTAATTGCCTTAACATTAATCGGATTAGTGTTAATTCAACAAGGTAAAGGCGCAGATATGGGCGCATCGTTTGGCGCTGGATCTTCAGCGACAGTATTCGGCTCAGGTGGTTCAGGTAACTTCTTAACTAAAATGACGACCTACTTAGCAGTAGCGTTCTTTATTATCAGTTTAGTACTAGGTAACCTAACAGCAAATAAAACAAAAGCTGTTGATGAGTGGAATAACTTAGATCTACCTGCTGCAGAGCAATCAGTTGCAGTAGACACAATTCCAACAGATAGTGTTGAACCTTCAACGGTTAGCGAAAACAGCGATGTACCAGCATCAGATGTTGCAACGAAAGAAGAAAAGTCTGACGACGTACCAAACTAATAAATAGTTTTACGGTGTAGAAAAGAAGTAAGCTAGTTTCCCCTCAAACAAGCAATAATTACTTCAAAGTTTAAAGTTTAATTTAATATTGCGGACGTGGCGGAATTGGTAGACGCGTTAGCTTGAGGGGCTAATGACTTAGGTCGTGGGGGTTCAAGTCCCCCTGTCCGCACCATTAAATTACACTAAAAGTTATAAAAGGCTGACTCGAAAGAGTTAGCCTTTTTTCGTTATGAACAGTGATACGTGACTAGACACACTTTTTGGGACGGTACCTAATGGGAACGTTAACCCTAACGCTTAAAAGTAATAATTCAACTAATATTTAGCTTTCTTGTTTGTTTTATTAAGATAAATAAGTGGATTTAATGCTTGTTAGTGGTACCGTGCCCATAACCCATTGTGTGTAATACTTGCTACCTATCTAAATCAATAAACTCCGTGAAATTGAGTTATTTCTTAAACCATCACATCAGGTTAAGCAGCTAAAAACACATTACTTAATGAAAACTTGTTGATTCACGCTTAACAAGCCTTGGAATATGTTTCACTTGCCCAAGGCTTTGTGTTTTCTCTGCATTTTGTTCTGATAAATTTAAGCCAATTTGCGCCGCTTGCATTGCCATTTTTTCTATCGGGTAGTTTAAGGTACTTAATTTAGGTCTTGAGTAGCGTGATAAGAGAACATCGTCAAAACCAATCACCGAAATATCATTAGGTACCTTAAAGCCGTTATCTTCAAGGGTAGAGATAGCACCAATGGCCATGGCGTCGTTATAGACAAATAACGCCGAGAACTTAATACCTGTTGCTAACAAATTTTGTGCTGCGGTTTCGCCACCTTGTAAAGTCGGTTCGCCAAATTCGATAAGATTTTTGTTGATGCTAGTGTTATGAGTTTCTAGCTCTTTCTCAAAACCTTGCAGGCGAAGATGTGGGTCATCGATATTAACTTTACTGGAAATACAAGCAAAGTTTTTATGATTTAGGGCTATTAGGTGGCGCGCTGCAATTTTTCCACCTTCGGCATTATCTAGCCACACACAACGTTCTGCTATCGCTTCTATATACCTGTCAATTAACACGAAACCTTTTACTTTACAGGCTAATTCGATCAGTACATCGTCAGATAGTTTTTTACTATGAACAACCATCACTTCACATTGACGTTCTATTAATAAATTAATGGCCTGCATTTCTGTTTCAGCGCTTACTTGTCCTGTACTTAAAAGCAATTGCTTGTTTTGTTCCCGTGCAACTTGTTCAACACCATGGGCGAGTGATGCAAAAAAAGGGTCAACTAAATCAGGAATGACAACACCAAGCGTACTACTTTTTTGTGTTACCAGTGCTCGAGCATTGGCATTAGGTGTGTAATTTAAAGTCGCCATAACTTTAGTCACTTTATCAATTGTCTTTTGACTTACTTTCGGTCCGTTATTTAATACGCGTGATACAGAAGCGACAGAAACGCCTGAAAGCCGTGCTACATCTTTAATTGTTGCCATAGGGTAAATGATTACATTGTTGGGTTATGGTGTGTGTATTAAATAATATACCTTACTGTAGA
>JBMYWR010000009.1:0-44159 GCA_049607625.1 Colwellia sp. | reverse complement strand
TTAATAATATTATCAACCCAGAAAGCTTAGAGTATTTAAAGAGCTTATTTGTTAGCACTAAAAGCATTATGTAATTGAGCGATATGGTTTGGCGTAATACCACAACATCCACCAATGATAGTTGCACCGGCGTTATGCCAAGATATCGCAAAGTCTACATACGCTTGTTCAGAAATATCTCTTATTTTAGATATCGTACCGTTCGCTTCATGATTGCTTTTAAGCGGGTTGAATGCATTCGCGTATGCGCCAATTTCAATTAATGGTGCTATGCTTTTAGCGCATTTAATTGCATTCAAAATGACCTCTGGAATACAACAATTAAACATAATGCGCGAGATATTGTTATCAATACAGTGTTGTATAGTATCTTGCAAAAGCTCACCTGAACGTAACTTAGGGGTCGCTTCACTTTTGTCATCAAGGGTGAAACTATAATAAACTGGTTTCGGATCGTGTTGAAAAAGCTCTATCGCTGTTGTTAACTCTTTTATTGATGAAAGGGTTTCAATGACCCAAATATCGACATAGTCTTGCTGAACTTCTTTTAAATCAGACCAAACTTTTTTAGTTAATGAAGCTTTAAATAAATCAGGGCGATAGCTACCAGAAGCAGGAGGGATAGAACCAGCAATGATCACTTCATTACCATTTTTTAATGCTTCTTGTTTTACTTCAAAAGCAATTTTAGTGGCAAGTGCTGCAAGCTCTTTACCGCGGGCGTTATAAAGTTCATCACCTAAGTGAAAGGGTACACACGCATATGTGTTGGTCATGATAATTTCAGCCCCAGCATCAATAAAGTTTTGATGCGCTTGGTAAACGTATTTTGGGGCGTTAATTAGTGCATCGGCACTCCAGTGAGGTTGAGAAAATGGCGCACCAATGCGCTCTAGTTCACGTCCTAAGCCACCATCTAATATTTGAACTAACAATGAGAGCTCCAATATGGGAAATTTAATATGAAGAGTGTTTAAACATACCTTAAAAGATATTCTTTCAAGATATGTTTATAGTTTGTAAAGGTTATTGCTCAGGAAATTAATCTTCTAAAGGGTGGTTGTCAGCCCAGTGTTGAGCAATTTCTTCACGTTTGGCAAACCAAACATCTTGCTTACTTTTTGCATATTGAATAAAACGCTTAAGCGAAGCAGTACGTCCAGGACGACCTAATAATCGACAATGTATACCAACAGACATCATCTTCGGAGATCCTTCTTCTCCTTCCTCGTATAAAGTGTCAAAAGCATCTTTAAGGTAAGTAAAGAATTGATCGCCACAGTTAAAACCTTGCGGAGAGGCAAAACGCATATCATTTGTGTCTAAAGTGTATGGAACCATTAATAATGGTGAACCATTGAAGTGATCATAATAAGGAAGATCATCAGAGTAGCTATCAGCACAATACAAGAAGTTACCATTTTCAGCGACAAGCTTAAGAGTATTCGGGCTTGTACGGCCGGTATACCAACCTTTAGGGTGGCTACCTGTCATGCGAGTGTGAATTTCAATGGCTTTTTCCATATGTTCACGTTCAACTTCTATTGGCGTTTCTTGATAATTTATCCAGCGGTAACCATGTGAACAAATCTCCCAATCAGACTTTAACATCGCTTCTACAGCATCTGGATTACGCTCCATTGCCATAGCAACACCAAATACCGTTACAGGTACTTGTTCTTTTTCGAATAAACGATGTAAACGCCAGAACCCAGCACGACTGCCGAATTCATAAATAGTTTCCATACTTTGATGTCTGTCTTTAAATGCTGCAGCACCAATAATTTCAGATAAAAATTGTTCAGAGGCAGGGTCACCGTGAAGAACGCAGTTTTCACCACCTTCTTCGTAATTAATGACAAAATTAATGGCAATACGTCCACCATTTGGCCACTTTACTTCGGGAGGCGTGGCGCCATAGCCGATCAAATCGCGAGGATAATCAGAATTCATTATATATTCTCTATAAGATAAAAAGAAAGAAATTGTACTTGATGCTCAATCCAGAATGCGCCTGAACCTGATGCTTGAATAGTATCGAATAGTTTGACATGGCTTGAGCGAAAACAGCCTAAGAATAAACGGCAAATTATCTTTAATCAAGTATTATACCGTTTCAATTTAGTTATTTTTTACAGCGAGCCGTTTCGCTGTAACAATTGATTTTATGAATGCAAGGGAAAGGTAATAAAACTGTGTGGAAAAATAGATAATTTAACCGAATTGCCTACGCTTAATTGACTAATAATTTCCGGCGTATTGGTTTGTTGTATTAATAATTCATAACCTGAAAAACTAACGCTAAGCTGTAAACTAGCTCCTTGAAAATCAACACGACTTATAACGGCTTTACCTTGTGGGTCTGCTTCGATTTTGATTTGTTCTGGGCGTAATAGTAGCTGTGCTTTAGTCCCGGTTTCACCATGAAGTGTCGTGTTAGATTCTATTAACCCAAAGCATGATTGAAATTGTGAAGAGTTTATAACTTCAATGTTTATATAATTACTTTTCCCCATAAAATCTGCAACATATGGGGTTTTAGGGGAGTTATACAGTTTTTCTGGTGTGTCAATTTGGATTATTTTACCTTTGTGCATTAACGCAATTCGGTCTGCAAAGGCAAAGCCTTCTTCCTTCGAGTGAGTGACGAATAAAGCACTCATTTCACGGCTTTTAAATAACGTGCGTATTTGATGAATAAGGCTTAAACGAACGTGTTGATCTAAATTTGAAAAAGGCTCATCTAATAACATTAATTGTGGCTGATAGGCTAAAGCTCTTGCTATGGCAATACGCTGTTGTTGTCCACCAGATAATTGATGTGGAAAACGTTCAGAGAATTCGGTTAGCTGAACTAATTCTAATGCTTCATTAACACGCGCGGATTTTTCAGTTTTATTTAATGAGACCAAAGAAAAAGCAATATTGTCAAAAACACTAAGGTGAGGAAATAATGCATAATCTTGAAAGATATAGCCCACTTTACGATTTTCTGGTGGGGCAAAGGTGTTTACATCATTAACGGTTTCATTTTGAATGGTTATTCGGCCATTTAAACTTTCTTGTAACCCAGATACCGCCCTTAGTAGGGTCGTTTTACCACAACCACTTTCACCTAATAAACAAATAATTTCATTATCTTCGAGCACAAGATCTAAATTATCGAGTACTTGATTTTTTTGATAGTAACAACTTAATTGTGTGATGCTTAGGGCGCTCATGGATTACTTCTCTCTAATAAACGGTTAACAATCATAAAGGGGACCAAACCAAGCATAATAAGCATTAAGGAAGGTAAAGCTGCATGTTCAATCATTTCATCTGAAACAAATTGATAAACGTAAGTCGCCAGTGTTTCAAAATTAAAAGGCCTTAACAATAATGCGGTTGGTAACTCTTTCATCGACTCGATAAACACTAAAATAAAAGCGCTTAACATACCACTTTTTATTAAAGGTAAATTTACCCGTTTAACGGTACTTAAAGGTGAGTGTCCTAAAACGCGAGAAGCCGTATCGAGTGATGGTGACACTTGCGATAAACTGCTTTCAACGCTACCAACAGCTATGGCGCTAAATCGAACTAAATAGCCTAAAACTAAAATAAATAAAGAGCCAGATAAAATTAAACCAACTTGAGAGCCACCAAAAGAGACTAACGTTTTATTTAACCATAAATCGAGGGTTGTAAGCGGAATTAAAACGCCAATAGCAACAACAGTTCCCGGTATGGTATAACCTAAAGAAGTCAGCCTTATGGTTGTTTTTGCATAGAAAGAAGGTTTAAGGCGATTATAAAAGTTAACGATTAGTGCAACGATTAAAGCTAAGCTTGCAACGATTAAAGCTAACCATATGCTGTTAAGGGTATAATTTATAAGGTTACTTGTTATTGAAACACTAAAATAATGGTACGTATAATAGAGTAAAACGCTCACAGGTAAAAAGAGTGCACAAAATAATAGTCCCCAGCAAAAAGATACAACTAACCATTTTCTATAGCCGAAAAGCTTGAAGGGGTCTTGATTAAAATGGCTGCTGTTACGTTGGTAAGCTTTTTGTTTCCGGCGGCTGTATTTCTCTAGCATAACAAAGATCACTAAGACGGTTAGCATGATACAAGAGAGCTTAGCTGCAGTCGTTAAACTACCCAACTCTAACCAAGTATCGTAAATAGCCGTTGTTAAGGTATTTACAGCGAAATAGTTAACTGTTGCAAAGTCACCTAACGTTTCCATCGCTATTAAAGATAGGCCTACAGCAATGGCAGACCGCGATAAAGGAATAGATACTTTAATGAAAGCCTGTAAAGGTGACATACCTAGTGTGCGTGCTGCTTGAAATAACCCTGAGGACTGCGAAGAAAAAGAACTTCTAAGTAATATGTACAGGTAAGGGTACAACGCAAGTGCAAGCACTAAAGAAGCGCCCGTTAATGAGCGAATATCTGGAAAGTAGTAATCATTGATATTTTGCCAAGAAAATAATGCCCTTAACCATTGCTGAACAGGCCCTGCAAAATCAAATAAGTCAGTATAAACAATGGCGATAATATAAGGTGGCATAGCTAAAGGTAACATGAGTAACCAATCTAGCGTTTTACGCATAGGAAAGTCACACGTTGCAACAAACCAAGCAGCAGGCATAGCAAATAGAAAACTAAACAGCATGACACAAACAATTAAGAGTAGGGTGTTACTGATATAAGTTGATAGAACGGTATCAAGCAAATGAACAAATGTATTTGTTTCATCAAAAGACATAGCACTCAGAACGAGCGCTATGATAGGTATTGTTAATATTGCAGCTATTGCCCAAGGCAATAAAGAATACTTGTTAACCTTAAAGATCAAATTTCACTTCATCTAATAATTTAATGGCAGCTTTATGATGCTTAGCTATTTCAGATAATGCGATTTGATCAGATTTAAATGTTCCCCATGAACTCACTAACTCTGAAGGTTGAACGCCTTCTTTTACTGGATATTCATAGTTTACTTCAGCATACATTTTTTGAGCTACATCACCTGATAAAAACTCCATCAGTTTTATCGCATTCGCTTTGTTAGGTGAATACTTTGTTAAAACCACGCCACTTACATTAATGTGTGCGCCTGTTGTTTCTTGATTAGGGAAATTGATATCAACCGCTTGTGCCCAACTTGTTTGCTCTGGTGTATTAATCATTTTACCTAAATAATAGTTATTGCCTAAAGCATAATCACATAAGCCGTCTTTTATCGCTTTTACTTGGCCGCGATCATTACCTTGTGGCTTACGTGCTAAGTTTGCTCTTAAATTTTCAAGCCATAGTTTAGCGTTTTCTTGACCTTTGTGAGCGATAACGGAAGCGACTAAAGAAACGTTATAGGGATGTTTGCCTGAACGCATACAAACCTTGCCTTTAAAAGCTGGGCTTGCTAAGTCTTGATAAGTCACCTTAGGAGCAGGACCAATGCGCTGTGAAGATGAATAGATATTACGAACGCGAGAGGTTAAAGAAAACCATTCATTATCGGGGTCTCTAAATTGGCTTGGGATATTACTATTTAGTTGCTCGCTATTTACAGCTTGTACTAAATGACTATCTTTTAATGTCATTAAACGACTGATGTCTGTCGTTAATACTAAGTCAGCTGGCGATAATTGACCTTCACGTTTAACACGTTCAATTAAGCCTTTTTTTGCAAATAAAATATTAACCTTGATGCCAGTTTGAGCTGTAAATTTTTCCATAATAGGCTCAATTAAGAATGCTTGGCGATATGAGTAAATATTAACTTCTTCAGCTGCTTTAACTGCTGAAGTTGACAATAGGAGTATTGCGGAAAAAAATATAATAGATATTTTATGAGATGCCATGAGGGCTCCGTCGTTAAAGAAATAAGAATTACTTAGCGCGTAAAAGTTTAATGATAATCATTCTTATTAGCAAGAAGTTTTCTCAAAGAAATACTTTTTAGAAATAATACCTTAAACTAGCATAAAGACTTACCGGATAGGATCCAAATTCTGAACCCAAATTATAGCTTATTTGTTCTGGTTGACCTTGGTATGTTGTTGGATTACCGTAACTATAATATAAACCAAAGTCAGAATATAAATTATCACTCCAACTGGTTTCATTGCTTAGGGTAAAAAACACAGAGTGATCACATACATTATAAAAGGCACTAGCACTTAATGAAGCTAAAGGCGAGGCTAACCAAGTAACAGCAGGAATAAGGTAATGTTGCCCATATAAGTATACGCCAGCTTTTTGATAGGGCGCCTGAGTTGCTATAGTAGCGTAATCTTGCACATTGCTGCTGCCAGCACCATTATAGTGATACTCAACCATAACAATAACTTCTTCGTTCAAAGCGTAATCTGACCCGACAGAGGTTCGCCAGTAATTATCAGTATAAGGAGTCTCATGAATGTCAACCGCGTGATCAGCTTGTTGCTGTTTTGGACTTTGTTGCCAATTCATATAAGCTGTTTCAAACCAAAAGCCAAAATCACCAATAGCTCGTTCAAGACCTGCGCCTAAAAGCCATGCTTCATCAAGTAAAATAGCAATAGCTTCAATATCGTTGCCGTTTATCGAGTCTTTTGCTCTTAAAAATAAGGCACTATTTTCTTTTTTTGCTTCATCTCCAATCACTACCCCCATATCAATGACAGCAAAGTCACCTATATCGGCTTTATATCTAATCGCATCAATACCTACTCGGTATTCTTGATTAAGTGTCTGTATAGCAAAAGGAATAAAAATATCGGTAGGATTTATGAAACGTGAAGAACCAAAAGAAACAACCTGCCTACCTATGGTTAAGTCACCATATTGATTACTGTATTGGTAATTAAAACGATCTAAATTTTGCAAAATAACGCCATGATCTCCAACCTCAGCTAAAACACTATCTAAATCTTTAAATCGATAAGGATTACTCGCCGTTGAAATGGTGGCATCGATAACTGAAAAACTATTATCAGTATAATATAAAGCCATTTCTGCATTAGAAAAGTACAAAGGTTGAACCTCGTAATGTACTTCAAAGTTACCTAAGTCTGAGGATAAATAAGAACTCATTAGACGCAAAGCGTTTTGCGATTGAAAATTACTTGCAACAGACTGAGGTGGTGCATTTTCATCTACAGCTTTTATTGAAATACTTTCTTGTGCCAAGGCATAGCTTTTAACATAACCACTAAAAGTAAAACTATCTTCTTCACACTGCGCAGGTAAAGCCCAAAGTGATAAACAGGTTATCGCACTAATGCGTGTTAATTGCTTAAGTAAGATCATTAACCTTTTCGCTCATCATCTACAACACGGCCGTCAACTAATCGTATAATACGACGTGCTCTATCCATAATTTTTGGGTCGTGCGTTGAAAAAACAAAGGTCATATTTTGCTCTTCATTCAGTGTTTTCATCATATCTAGTAAGTCTGATCCTGTTTTAGAGTCTAAGTTAGCTGTAGGCTCATCGGCTAAAATAATACTGGGTTGTGATACCATCGCTCGTGCCACGGCAACTCGTTGCTGCTGTCCACCCGATAATTGAGCAGGTCGGCGCTCTTCTAAACCCTCTAGGCCTACCTCGTGCATTAGCTTGGCTACACGCTTGTTTCGTTCACTTGCCGGTACGCCTTGCAGCAACATAATATATTCAATGTTTTCACGAGCACTTAAAACAGGAATTAAATTATAGGCCTGAAAAATAAAACCGATATGATCTCGTCTAAAGTCAGATAGCTCTGTGCCTGTCATATGGCTGATATTTTTATTATCAAGGAATACATCACCAGAGCTCGGTGTATCTAATCCGCCAATTAATTGTAATAAGGTTGACTTCCCTGAGCCTGAAGGGCCTATTATGGCAGTAAACTCACCTCGTTCGATGGTAATGTTAGTATCAGATAATGCTTTTACTAAGGTATCTCCTTCACCAAATTCTCGACATAACTGAGTTGTTTTTATCACCGTTTTTACATTTGTCTTTGTCATGTTAATTGCCTTATTCGCAATGTCTGTTTGTGTCTTTACATTCATATATTTTCAATTCGCTAAGTTTTTACTTTACAAGTAGTTAAAGTGTTTTGCGCATGGCGAATGAAGGTTGTAATCGAGCGGCATGAATCGCAGGGTAAAGACAAGCTATTAAAGTTATGCCAACCGTAGCAAGTCCCATATACACAAAAGTAGCAGTATCTATAACTAAGTAGATAGGTTCGTTTAAGCTTAACCCACTCATTTCTAGCTCAGAGTAATCTATGCCGACAATAGAGCCCCAATAACAAACTCCCCAAGCCATTATTAAGCCAACCGACACACTAAGTAGCCCAATAAATAAGCCTTCTATCATGATTTGATAAAACAACTGTTTGGCACGAGTGCCTATCGCTAATAAAATGCCAAACTCTGTTTGGCGTTCAAAAATAGACATAAACATCGTGTTTATTAAACCTAAACAAACCAAAATGTACATAATAACCGACACAATCAGCGTAGAGTATTTAGTCATTTCTAGCATGCTACTAAGCTGTGGCACTAATGCTTTCCAGCTTAGAGTCTCTAGTTTATCTGTATTTAAGGTTTGCCAAAAAGATAACTGTTTATCCTCAGCTTGCGCTAAATGCTGTAGGCGTAAAGCGATTTCATGAACGCCTTTAATATTAAGCAACTCTTGTCCTTGCTCTAAATTAATAAATGCGACACCTATGTCCATGGAACGCTCATTAAAGCTAAAAATTCCTGACACTCTAAATAAGGCTTGTGACAAGTCGCCTCCATGAGCTTGTGAGACCGTGACGACGATACGATCGCCTAAGCCTACTTCTAATAAATCAGCTAATTTATTACCTAAGAGGATTTCCCCCTCTTTATTTGATAGATAGACACCTTCTATTATTGCTCTTTTTAGCTTACTAACTTGCGCTTCTTTTATCGCATCTACGCCATAGACCACCGCAGAAGCTACATTCTCTGAAGAAGAGGTCATTGCCCCTGTGAATAAACGAGGAGCGAAAGCATGAATTTCAGTTATGCTATTTAGTTTTTCATATAAAGCATTAGTCTCTGTAATATACAGATCAATATCATTTGCCTCGCGAAAACCCTTTTGGTGAATTTGAACTTCTCCAAGAAAAGTCTGTGTACTACTTTTTACCATGGTCGCCACCATGCCACGAACAAAAGCATCGGTGAATAATATGGCGACTAAGCTGCATGAGATAAGTAAAACCGTGAGCAAAGTTCTCCGTGTGTTTCTAAAAATACTACGTTGGGCTAAACGAGAAATTAAGTTCATTTGCGCAGAACTTTGTTGCTGATGCAGATGAGTGGAAGGTTGTATAAGCTTACTCATTTTAAACCGCCTGTAATGCTTGTAACGGGGATATTTTAGCTGCTCTTATCGCAGGTATAAAACTTACTAGCAAGGTACTTAAAATAACCACTGTTGCCGGTAAAAGCACCACAAACAAACTCACTTCTCCTAATAGCGTGTTATAGCTGATACCCCCAATATCAATAGGCTGTGGCATCACAATGCCAGTATTTGTTAACCAGAAACAAACAGGTAGGGCTAACACTAAACCAATGAAGCAAGCAGTGATGGCTAAAACAAAAGACTCAAGCATAATCAGATTAAAAACAGAACTAGGCCGAGTGCCTATCGCTTTTAATACACCAAACTCCCTTGTTCGCTCTAATGTGCCCATTAAAATAGTATTTAATACCCCAATAGAGACAATAAAAATAATAATGCCCATCGAGACATAATTACCTTTTTTATCTGCCTGCATACTTTTGAAAAATGAAGACTCGACGACTTGCCAAGGTGCAACACGTAATAAAGTGTTTTCTAGCTGCTTTTGAGTATTGACTGCAAAGGCTCTCGCCTCGCTTTGATGAGATAGCTTAATAGCTAATTCATGAACCTGGCTTTCCTCGCCACTTTGCATAGATAAAAACATTTGCATTGCGGTTAAGCTCAAATAAACATTCATTTTGTCATATGAGTTAGCATCACCGACTATGGCTGAAATGATAAAAATGTCATTGGCTATTGAACCATCAATGCCTTGGGAAATTAATACAAGCTCATCATCAACGGTTAACTTCAGGTTTTTCGCAAGACTATAGCCAATCATGGCCGAGTAATACCCATCACTATCAGTGCCATCTATTAAGTAGCTACCTTGCTTAACTTTACTCTTGAGGCGTGTTGTATTGGCTTCCCGCTTAGGGTCTATGCCGATGACTTGAGCGGGAAAGGTTTTATTTTTTCCGTAAGCTAATGAGGGGCCGTAGATTCTAGGTGCAACACTGATTACTGATGAGCTCTGTTCAAGCTGTGTAATTAAACCGTTTGCCTGGTTAATCGTTTTATAAAGGGAGGGGCGTTCTAAGTAATTTTCTTGGTGTACTTGAACATGACCTGTATGGTCTTGAGTAAAAATATTAATCATATTGCTGTAACTGCCTTCAGACATTGAAAGCGTTAAGCACAATAGGAAAAAACCGCCGCCCATACTGAGCAGGGTTAATAGGGAGCGGCGTCTGTTTCGCAGTATATTACGAAAAGCCAATGTCAGTGTCAGCATACAGGTAGCTCTTTTTAGTGAATACTAATGTTCAAATTTCAAACATATTGTTATACCAATTCAATTAAGTTATTGCTCACTTGTACTGGTTAAAATAAGTCATGGCTGCGTTCCTCTCAATCCCAATAGTTAAAAGCGTTTTTGTAGATTACGTAAAGTAAAAATACTACTATCAAGTTCAATATCAAACTCAGCGTCTACATATTCAATGACGGTTTTATGACCCGTTTTATTAAGTGGCATCATGGTCATAATTGCTGGCATTTTTTTACCATTAAAGTCTCGTATATCGCTAAATAGCATAGTCCGAACTTTTTCACCTTTTTCATTGAAATAACTTTGCTCAACAGGCAACAGAGATTGTTGATTAACTACAATTTCTATTCGCCCCCATACAGTAACCGTTTTATTTTTAGGGGTTAAGGTTAATCGATAGTTTTCAGCATCTAAGGCTTTAGTTACCTGATACTCATCGACTAATGAAACCTCTCGTACCAAATCATCATTGGTAAAGTCTGAACCCATCCAAGAGCCCATCATCATAGAGGGTGGCACTTTGATCACCTTGTTGATTTTAGGAAAATAGTTCCACATTTCATTATCAATCTTTAAAGTGGTTACACCTCGATCTTTTCTTGGAGATAATACGCGAATAAACGTATCATCCATGCCAAGTGTCCAACTTTGCATTTCTAAGGTTCGTTGCCAGTTAGGAGTCTCTATTTTCATTTTCATTGTGGCGGCAGAGCTTTTTGAACGGAAAAGTTCATCCATTTTTTTTAGTAGTGATGCGGCATCGTCATCAGCGAAAGAAGTAAAGCTAGGCAATAAAGTGCTTAATGAGAATAAAGCCATTGAAATCAGTTTCAACATCTTGCAGTCCTTAATAATATGTGATTTTCCAATATAATCGTTAAAATCTTTACTGACATTTTTTATTTAAATTAATTTATTTAAGTTAATGTTTTTCTCAAGAGAATCGGTTCTCTTCGTTTTCTTTAAAGCGCTAACATACTTAAGTAGTAACTTCCCTTGCGCTTGTGTAAAAACTGGCTTTTCAGTATATGTAGTATCGAAACTTTGTTGATTGAGTGTTAACAGCAACGGGGTTTCAGGAATTACATTTTCTTTATTAATAAGCCAATGATAGCGATACAGTAGTTGGCATGCGGCTGGGTATTGTTCTGCGCTTAGTGCTTGTAAAAAAGCAGAAGCCAATTTACGTTGTTTTTGTTTTGTGACTGATTTAAAGGTAAAGAGTAACGCTTTTTTATAGCG
Source organism: Colwellia sp. (assembly GCA_049607625.1). GTDB lineage: Bacteria > Pseudomonadota > Gammaproteobacteria > Enterobacterales > Alteromonadaceae > Colwellia. Next base: position 32,287 of record JBMYWR010000009.1, on the reverse strand, counting down.
TTTAATTATCCAAATAGCACTTAAAAAGAAGATAAGAGCAATAAGTAATATAGAAAGCGTTTTAGTATTAACATCCTCTAACCAACCTTTACCCGTCACTATAGATAAAGCCTGACCAGATACTTTCCACTTTTGAGCGGGAATAACAATTTGCTCTAATTGTTGTGTTTGAATATTCCACCAAAATATTTTTTGCTCTTCAATTTCGAAGCTACCCGCTGACTCAAAAATATAAGTTTTGCTTTCTATCCGGGTGCCAAGCAAGGAACCCCGATTACTTTTATCAAATACGCGTACTGGCTTTTGGTAAATACTCATGCCTTCAATCGATGTTTCTGTAAGAGGTGGGATCATCATTGCTGGCGTATTTTGGGCTGAAATTGTAATGGTTTGTGTTATCGCTTCACCGATTTTATAAGGGCTAGGTTGTTCAAAATCTCCATCTATTATGAGATCTACCTTAGGTGAAACGATAAATTGTTTTATACCTTCTAGTTCAGTTGGTTTTGTAATAACAAAACGTTGCACTTCAGTAAATATGGTTCCTTCAACGATGCCATATTGTTCGGTATTAACTGAAATGAATACTTCAATAGCAGGCAGTTGATATTCGCCTTGTCGTGTTGGATACAACGTGATTTCTCGTGTTTGGGTACTCCACGTTTCACTGTTAATACGTTTGCTAGAGTTTATGGCAATCTCACTACTTGCCAATACAACCGCATCAGCGACCTTAAAGGCATTAATTCGAGTCCCCGCTGAAAACCAGCGATTAGTTGCAACTTCTATAGATAAAATAATGGGCTGACCAACGATAGGATCATTCTCTGTTCTAATTTTTGCAGTGACAGATAATTGATCTTCTTCAACCAATGTTTCTATGGTGTTAGCGTAAGCTAATTTAACACTGGTTAAGCACATGAGTAAAAGCGATAAGCGTGATAAATTGAAGAGTATCTTAAAAGTTGCTCTAAGATAAAAAGGAGTTTTTCGAGCATTATTCATTAACTTCTCCTTTTTTATCGATATCAACAGGCTCTTCGTTATTATCAGTATCAACAGCCTTTTGTTTATTTTTAGAAGAGAGTTGTAGGTAAAATTTTTGTGAAAGAAAACGTTCAGGATTTTTTTGCACTTGCCTAAGCCACATTTCATTTAAATTATCATCTAGCAATAATTGCTCAGAAGATAGCTGCTCAATTTCTTGTGGTGGCCCGTCTTGACGCTCTGCACCATCTGCCGTTTCAGGCTCATCGCCAAGCTCTTTAGATGATTCACCTTGTTCAGACTTTTGACTAGCTGATAGAAGATTAATTTCATCAATAATTGCTTGTACAATGGCTAGATTTGTTTGAGCTGCTTTATAACGAGGAAATGTATTAAGTATTTGCTGATACATATCCCGAGCTTTTACATATTCACGGCCATGCGCTAAAGCATTCGCTTGGGCGAGTAAATCTTCTTTGTCATTGAATTGGCTGTAAAGTGTCGCTGAATCTTTAAAGTTTTCGGCGCCATAAGCGCTGAAAGCTTGCCAACGGGTATTCATAAATACTTTACTGGCTTTATCGAACTTACCTTGCTTAAAAAGCCATTGCCCTTGTTGGTCTTTAGTTAGCCATAAGTCGGCAAAAGCTTGTGGCTTTATAATAGCAAAAAGGCACATCAGCAAAGTTAGCAAGCACAATATCCATAGCTTATTTCTATGAAGGAAATTTGTAATTTTTTGGCTATATGCAAAGCGAATTTTATTTACCATTGCAGTGTCCAACCTTTTCTAAACCAAAATAGAAACAAGAAAGCAATCACAAAAACCAACGGGTAACCTGAGTCGTACCAAGGGCGACTTTTATCATCTACTACAACTAAATTATGCTCAATATATCGATTTACTTGGGTAATATCTTGTTGGTCATGACTCATTACCACAAGTCTTCCATTACCTGCATTAGCTAATTCGCTTAATTGTGGTAACTGCATTGCAATAATATTGCGTTCAATATCGCTATCTGTATTATCTACTTTGCTTTGATTTTCTTTGGTTGCTCCTATCGCCCAAACAATTAATTGATGATTATGTTTAGTAAAGTACTGTTCAAAATGCTTATTGGTTTCTGATGTTGCGCCATCTCCTACCATGAGTAATGTACCCGGAACCGGACTTGAGGCGAGTAAACTATCGGCTACGGGCAGCACCATTTGCGGAATTTTTCCTTGTTTAGGCATTAATTTAGGGCTGAGCACATCGAGAAAATGTCTGATCATTTCTCTATCGTTGGTAATGGGCATTACAATATGAGCACTACCTGCATAAGCAATAAGGGCTGTTTTTGTATCGCCCCTTAGTTCAAGTAATTGTAATATTTTTTGCTTAGCTCTAAGCAGTCTACTTGGTTGAATATCATTTTGCTCCATGGTGGTAGAAACATCTAAAGCGATAATTAATGGGGCATTGTTTTCACTAAAAGGCGAGGGCTGTTGCTGCCAAGTAGGACCCATTAACACTAAACATAATGGCAAAGATATAAACAAAGAGAGTTTTTGAGGAGATAACCAGTTAGTGTTATTCCCTTTAACCGTGAGCTTTTTTAAAATATTATCAGACATAACATGACGCCACACAGCTAAGGTGTCATCACGTTGAGCAAATAGCTTTAAAATAAGGATGAAGGCAATATATGCCAAAAACCAATAAGGCCTCATAAAATGAAAGTGCTGCAAATCTTCTAAATACATAGCTAATCTACCTCACTTTTAGGTGCATTATTTTTACTTAGTTTTTCTTTAAAATAAAAACGAATATTAACGGTTGATAGCGACAGTAAATAGATAGAAGCAAAAAGAATAATAGGAAAGTGATGAATGCTGGTACGGGGCCTGAATGATAATGAATCAAACAGCTGTGGTTCCATAACACTTATTTCTTGGTAAACTTGCTGTAACTCTTCTCGGTTGAGTGCTTGAAAACTTTTACCGTTTGTTATGTCACTCATTTGTTGTAATACTTCTAGGTCAACTTTTTCCTCCCCCACAGCGGCAGGATCGCCAATCGCAATGGTATATATTTTTATGTTGTAACGAGCAGCAACTTTGGCTGCTTCAACAGGCGGCACTTTAGAGCCCGTATCGTTACCATCGGTTAAGGCTATGAGTACTCGGTTTTTGGTTTCTGAGCTTTCAAATACACTAATGGCTAGGCCCACAGCATCACCAAAAGCGGTACTTTGACCCGCCATACCAATTTCACTTTCATTGAGAAGTGTTAGCCAAGTATCTAGGTCAGCAGTAAAGGGGGCTTGTAAATAAGGTGCATCGCCGAATAAAATCAAACCAAGCCTGTCATGCTCACGCTGCTTCGCAAAGTTAGCTAAAACTTGCTTTACAGCGGATAGCCTATCAACTGTTTGTTGATTTTCTAAGGTGAAGTCTTGTACTGACATTGAACCAGATAAATCGACAGCCACCATAAGGTCGCGTGCTGACTTTTGTTGCTCTATTGCAGGACCTACGATTTCAGGTTTTGCCATAGCCGTTACTAAGCAAATCCAAGCGAATACAATAAATAATCGTTGAACATTATTACGATTCAATAACACGGCTCCGCTTTCAGGCTTTTCGCCTGTTACATCGACCAAGCGTGCAAAATAAGGAACTTTAATCGATGGCTTGCGTTCTTTGTAAGCAGGAGCTAACCAAATGATAAGTAAGGGAATTGGCATCAATATAAAAAGCGCAGGGTAGGCAAACTCAATCATTAAGCCCCCTATGGTATTTTATCCAATAGGTTACTTGCTCGGTTAGGTGCTGCTTTTCTTCTAATGACAATGTAAAGTCTGGCGAAAAAGCTAGCAAATGTAACTGGTTGCTACATAAAGAAGAGAAGTTGGTTTTTTGGCATTTGCTATCTAACCAGGTTTCCCAGTCACTGCCAAAAAGAGAGGTTACTTCACTTCGTTCAAAAGCTGATATAGCCGTTTTACGAAGCAAAGTTGGCAGTTGGCGATAAAACCATTCTTCATCTGACTGATAACACTTTAACCAGGCAAGTGCATTACGCCTATAGGCATTAGCTTTATAGGTCTTATAGGCATATTGAAGCTTGTAGAGAAGGTAACAAAGCCCAAAAGTGAAAACAATTTTCCAGCCTACTGTTTGAGGTAACCAACTTATTGCTTCGGGCGATTGAGTTTCGACTATTTTTTCTAGTAAATAGTTTCCCCAAGGCCTTTCAAATGGTGTGCTGTTCAAAAGGGAGTTGTTTGTAATCATTAACCCCCTCCAAACGCTTTTCGTACCTGTTTCTCAACAGGGGTTAAGGTATCTATCGTTAATAATGGGATACGGTACTTCTTTGCCGTGTCAGCGTAAGTCTTTAGTTGTCTTGCTATTTCTGCTTGATATTTTTTTTGTGTTTTAGCATCTTGAGAGGAAAATTGGATTTGCCAATTACCATCACTGACAACCATTTGTGACATCTCGGGTAGTTGCATCTCTAGAGGATCGAATACATGGCAGGCAATCACTTCATTATGTTGGCGTAATTGCTTGATATTATCACTACTTTGTTCGTTCCAGCCATGGCCATCGCCGATAAGAATGACCAAAGCGTTATGACCACAAATATTACGCAGTTTCATCAACATTTTATTATAAGAAGATGAAAAAGCATCTTGGTCATTATTTGTTCGATTGCTTGAAACAGATAATTGATGATTCTTTTTAATAATTTCAGATAAAATACTCACCACATGTTGATGACCACGTTTCGCTGGGATGACTTTTATCTGATCGTCATTATAGATAACCGCACCAATACGATCACCAGTTTCAATAATTCGCCAAGCCATTAACGCAGCGACTTCGGCTGCTATAACAGATTTCATTTTACCTTTACTGCCAAAAAACATGGTGCTTCTTTGATCAATGGCTAAAAAGACATTACGTTCTTTTTCTTCTGTGTAAACCTTAATATGTGGTTTACCAGTACGTTGCGTTACTTTCCAATCCATCGAGCGGATATCATCACCGGGTCGGTAATGTCTAAGCTCTTCAAAATTAAGACCTCGACCACGTAGCTTCGAAACATGCTTACCAGAAAGCAAACTATTTACAGGTTGGTTTGGTAAAAAACTAAAGCCTTGTGTTTTATATTGCAGACGTCTTAGTTCATTCAAGTTTGCGTAAACTTGATGACAGGCTTGTTCATTTTTATTATCTAAAACCGATTTTTCAGACAATTTTTTTTTCGAAACATTAAGTTCAGACATATTTGCCCTTTAAGCAACCGCTACCTGAGTTAAAATTTCATCGATCACATTATCTGCAGTGATGCCATCAGCCATTGCATCATAACTAAGTACAATTCGATGGCGTAATACATTATGAACAATGCCTCTAACGTCATCAGGGTCGACAAATGTTTTACCTTTTAACCACGCTGCAGCACGAGAACATTTATCGATTGAAATACTTGCTCTTGGGCTTGAACCAACACTGATCCATTGCTTTAAAGGTGAGCCTGCGAATCGTTCTGGTTTTCTAGTGGCCATTACTAGACCAACAATGTAACTCACCATGGCATCACTCATATGAACTTGATGAATTTCTTCACGCGCTGTGAAAATGTGTTCGGGATCAATGGCAGTAAGTTCAGCTGCTCCCTTTTCCTCACTACGTACTAAGTTAATAATTTGTGCTTCTGCTTCATCATCAGGATAGTCAACGGTAACTTTCATGATAAACCGATCCATTTGTGCTTCAGGTAAAGGGTAGGTGCCTTCTTGTTCAATTGGGTTTTGTGTGGCTAATACCATAAAAAGTTTAGGTAAAGGATAGGTTTTACCTGCAACAGTAATTTGTCTTTCCTCCATCGCTTCAAGCAATGCTGCTTGTACCTTCGCCGGAGATCGATTTATTTCATCAGCGAGTAAAATGTTGTTAAATACAGGGCCAGGTTGAAATGTTAACGTCGGCTTACCCTCTATATCTTGATAAACCTCGGTGCCAGTAACATCTGAAGGTAATAAATCAGGGGTAAACTGTACGCGTCCCAAATCGACTTTTAAAGATTTAGCTAAACTTTTTACAGACCGCGTTTTGGCTGTGCCGGGTAAGCCTTCAAGTAATACATTGCCATTAGTAAGTAATGCTAAAAGTAAGCAATCAACCACATGCTCTTGTCCAATAACCGATTGCTGAATTTGGCTTTTTAATTGCTGCAAGGCTTCTAAGCTTTGGCTCATTATTTATCCCTTCACTTGTTTAATATATCGAATTTATTGAATTAGTTATAAATAGTATTCGTTATAAATAATTATAGATAGCTAATTGAATAAAACTAACGCTCAAATCTAATTATTACTTTATGTTATATCGTATTTTAAGCTGATCAACTGCATTTTTTGGTGCAACCACAGTTAACTTTTCTAAACATTGTTTTGCTTGCGATGAATTATGTCTTAATTGCATGTCACATAGTGCATACAGGTGCTGAGGGTTATTACTTAATTGATATGCCTGATACAAAGATTTATATGCCTCAGTTAACTTCGTTGCTTCTAAGCTAATCCCATAAACGTAGAAGTAGTTACTGTTTTGAGGCGCTAATTTAGTTGCTTGAGCAAAATAGCTATTGGCTTTAAGTTGCTGTTTGCTACGAATATGCGCTAAGCCAAGAGCATAAGCCAATTCAGCATTATCTGGGATGATTTTGAAGCCTGACATTAGCGTTGTCATAGAGCGCTGATTGTCTTGTTGTAAGCGATAGAGTTCAGCTAAGTTTATATAAGCAGTGGCAAAGTACGGCTCAATTTTGATGCTTTGTTGATATGCCTGTTCTGCACTTGTGTATTTACCTTTATGAGCATAGATGTTGCCCATATTAGTATGTGCGAAACCGCGATCATTGTTAAACTTTTGAATGGCAAAATAATCATTTAATGCTGGTTCCAGCAATGCTTTTTGCTGCTTTGTATATTCATTCCATAATGGCGCAAGTGCCGAAGCAGCCTCTGCACGAACAGCTAATACATCATCTGTTAATAAAGGAGAAAGTACGCGCCATCTCTCTGCTACTGGTAATTGTATAGCGCCATTAATGGCACCAAGCTTTATAATGCTTTTATCGCTTTTAACAGCGCGAGCAATGGCGATCAAACTATTGGTATCTATTTTAGTAGCCATTCTATCTAACGCTGAAGCTCTTATGATATCAGAGTAAGATGTAGTTTGAGCAATTTTAGATAGTTCTTTCGATATACCTGGGTAATTAATATCAGCGGCGGCAAATACGGGCGCAAAATGTTCACTTTGCCTTATGGGTGAATTTGGAAACCAAGCAGAGACATGTTTATCACTCCACTGGCTATTTTTATTTTCATGACATGTTAAACAGGTGTCAGGGCTGTTAAATTGCTTTGCAAAGTCGGGTCTTGGAATGTGCCATCCGTGATCGCGTCGTTTGTCTACTTGCATATAAGTTGTTTCGGGCATATGACAATTAACACACTGAGCGCCAGATGACTGCTCCTTGTGATTATGATGTTCCTTCACGGCATAACTACTTGCTTGATGACACTGTAAGCAAACCGTCTCTTGCGGTATTGCTAGCTTAGCAGAGTGAGGATTATGACAATTACTACAAACAACGCCATTAGCATTCATTTTGCTTTGTAAAAAGGAGCCATAAACAAAATTCTCATCATAAACTTGCCCGTCAGGGTAGTACAAAGATGAATTGACTAAGCTCAGCATGTATCGCTCACCAAATTCATTTTTATCAACATGGTTTTCATTACTTATTTGCACATGGCGACTATGACATTGCGCACAAACGAGATTCTGTTGACTATGTTTTATTGACTTTGGTGTCATGGTTGTGGCGCTATTTTTAAGTGTCCATGCTTTAACCGACTTTGATAAATCTCTAGAAAAGCCTTTATCTTTATCTTTATCTTTACTCGCTGTGTTCGTCCAATTTATATGATCACTCGCGGGTCCATGACAAGCTTCACAACCGACATTAATTTCACTAAATGTTGTTTTGTAGCTATTTGTTGTTTCGTTAAAATTTTTGCTGACATTGGTAGAGTGGCAATCAGCACACATATAATTCCAGTTTTGTCCTGTATTGGTCCAGAAGAACTCTTGATGCTTTTCAGTAAATTGCGGATAAAGATTAAACCAACGCTGACCACCTTCTTTAGCGGGTCTTGAGTCCCAGGCAAAGGGAATTAATTGTACCCGACCATCTTCAAATTCAACCATATATTGTTGTAATGGTTCATAACCAAAAGTGTACTTTATTTGGTAGTCGTGAAACTTTCCATCTGCCCCTTTTATATTCACCCAATACTGAGAATTTTTTCGGTAAAAGCGGCTCGCTTCATCATTTTCAGTAAACTTGATATCATCAAAGTCACCTAAAACAGATTCCGCTTTAGCGTGTTTCATTGACATGTCGTGATGAGAGCCTTGCCATGCAGTATACTCTTTTTGATGACAATCTTTACATTGTTCAACACCAACATAATTAACCGATTTAGCAGGCAAACTGATAAAAAGTAAGCAAAAGACAAGGATGATAAAATGTTTAAAAGGCATTTATTGTTTACTCATGGCTAATCTAAAGCCAATATCGGCCATACGCACATTATTGGTTGCGCCATCTCTAATAAAGACTAATGACTCTTTTGCAGAAAAGTCATAACCGCCGCCCCGTAATACTTTCATCGCTTTGCTTTTTGGGTTGCGTTTTGTATCATTGATGACAGGGTTTATTACCTCGCCACGCTTGTATGCATTACGGTACATGTCGTCTTGACAGAACTCCCAAACATTACCTGTCATATCGTACAGGCCTAATTCATTCTGTTTTTTTAAACCAACAGGGTGAGCTTTTCTATTTGAGTTCTCGTGAAACCACGCAACATCGGTGATATTATCAGAGCCACTGAATCGATAGTTTTTAGAATGAATACCACCTTTGGCTGCAAACTCCCATTCTGCTTCAGTAGGTAATCGGAATTTCTTTCCTGTCGCCATGTTTAATCGCTCTATAAATAGCTGCATATTAAAGTAACTTACATTATTCAATGGGCATTTAGCGCATTGAAAAAAGCTATTATTCCAGCCCATTATCTGAAGAAAGACATCTTGGGTTAATTCAAATTTACTTAGATAGAACCCATCGAGCGTGACTTGATGAGCTGGTCGCTCTCGATTTCTTGCCTCAGGTGTATCAGAACCCATTGCAAAGCTACCGGCTTCTATCCAAACCATATCATCTAAAAGTTGTTGGTGTAATTTTTCAGTTAATTGATATTTGCTATCAGCAGCGCTTTGTTTTGTTATTGTAAGAGACTTATTTATAGTTTCGCTATTTACTGTAGTGCTGTTTGAGGAGCTTTCTTTAGTGCTTTTAGAAGAGCTTTCTAGAGTGCTTACTGTATTACAACCGAGTAGGAGAACTAATGAAGTAAAAAGTAAACAGATACTTTTAAATGTGACGAGTAGACTATTTTTTTTCAATAAGGTCATATGTTTGAAAATTTATTTTATTACAATTGTATTCATAATAAAGAAAAGTAATTAAAAAAACCATCAAGAATTCAACTTGATGGCTTTTATAGAGATAAGTTAACCTATGAAAGGTTATGGTACGAAGCTACCAGGTTTTTGACGTTGTGGGAAATCTTTGAATGTTGCTTTGAATTCGCCAACTTTAACCATCGCTGGTGCAAACAAGAACATATGTTCAGCCCACCATTGTGCATAACCAGCACCGTCATGATCCATGCGCTCATATGGGTCCATTCGTAAGTTGAATATTTTTGGGGCACGAAGGGTTGTCCAAGGATCTTGCCAAACTTCTACACCATGTGCACGTTGCTCTTTGAAAACAAATTTATAATCTTCGAAACGCAAACCTACAATATCGCCTGTATCAGAAGAGTAGATAAACTCTTTACGCGGCCCTGGTTTTGAAGTATCTAAAAAATGCGGTAAGAAGTTATAGCCATCTAAATGAACTTTGTACTGTGTACCATCAAAAATTCTACCTTTTTTAAGTTTTTCTTTTACTTTATCATCACCAGAAGCGGCTAATAAGGTTGGCATCCAATCCATCATGGCAATAATTTCATTAGACACTTGGTTAGGTTTAATTTTACCAGGCCATTTCACCATCATAGGTACACGGTAACCACCTTCCCAGTTAGTATTTTTTTCACCTCTAAATTGTGTATAACCACCATCAGGCCATAGAGCTAATTCAGCACCATTATCTGTGGTGTACATGACAATAGTATTATCAGCGATTTTAAGTTGATCTAATTTATCAAGTAACTGACCTACATGGCCGTCGTGTTCGGCCATACCATCGGCATATAACCCTTGACCTGTAACACCTTGAGACTCAGGCTTTAAACGGGTCCATACATGCATACGGGTTGAATTAAACCAAACAAAAAAGGGTTTCTTAGCTGTATGAGCTTTATCAATGAACTTTAAAGCTGCCGCTAAAAATTCTTCATCAATGGTTTCCATACGCTTCTTGTTAACAGGACCTGTATCGGTAATTTTACCATCTGCAAAAGAATGGATTGCACCACGTGGACCAAAACGTTTTTTAAATTCAGGATCTTTAGGATAATCTGGATGTTCAGGCTCATCTTCAGCATTTAAGTGATAAAGGTTACCAAAAAATTCATCAAAACCATGGTTGGTAGGTAAGTGTTTATCTTGATCGCCTAAATGGTTTTTTCCAAATTGCCCGGTTACATATCCTCTAGCTTTTAATAACTTAGCTATAGTTGGATCTTTTTCATGAATTCCTTCTTCGGCACCAGGTAAACCGACTTTTGTCATCCCTGTGCGAATAGGGTGTTGGCCAGTAATAAAGCCGGCACGACCAGCTGTACAACTTTGGTCTCCATAAGAGTCGGTAAACAAAATACCGTCATTGGCGATACTATCAATATTAGGGGTTTTGTAACCCATAATACCGCGGTTATACGCGCTTATATTAAATGGGCCGATATCATCGCCCCAAATAGCGAGGATGTTAGGTTTTGAAGTATCGGTTGTTGCCATCGCTATGCTCGATGTTGCAAGTAAGCCAATACTTAAAACGAGTTTTTTCAGTGTATTTTGTGTTGCCATCGTTTTTCCTTATCATGATAGAAGTAGATGAAGAGGTCGATGCAGAAATTTTAATACTGCAGCACGCTAAATCACATCCAGGTAATTATTGTTATTTTGTACAGCGCAATAACTCCTATTAATATAGTCTTATCAAAAAAATTTAGCTAGGCTAAATTAATAAATATACAAATAAAAATAAAAAAATTCAAAAAAAACATGTTCTTAAAAATTACAGGCCTAAATTTGGGCAATAAAAAACTCAACACATGGTTGAGCTTTATCATTAAGTTAACTTTACAGGTTAACTTTACAGGTTAACTGGACTCGATTAGCGATTAGGGCTTAACTGTTGTAATTGCTTTAACGCTTTTTGTGTACGAATACTTTTATAGCCTATATCACTTGCACTTAAGCTACTTCCAGCTTGGAAAGGGTAGCCATCAATCGTTGCCATAAATCCAGCTACTTGTTGTTGAATAGGAACAAATAACCACATATTATCGCCATACCAACGTGTATACATTCCTGATTCTTTATTCGCAGTTTCAAACGGATCAGCATGTAAATTGGTGATAACAGGCCATGCAGGTGTTTTACGATAAGCCGTATTTATTGCACCTTCTTGCTCTGCAAAAGTAACTTTCCATTCATTCCAACGAACAGCATTTAAATCACCTTCAGCACTGAAGTATAATTTACTTAAGCGAGGCGACTTTTCACTTTTACCTTCAAAATAAGGTTTAAAGTTATGGCCATCGGCATGAATTTTCCACGTTTTACCATTGGCTTTATAACCCTTTTTAAGCTTATCTACTAATTTAGGTTCACCGGTAGCAGCTAGCAGTGTAGGCATCCAATCTTCATGAGACATCATGGCATTAAATTGACTACCAGGCTTTATAGTACCAGGCCAACGAACTAACTGAGGAACACGCATACCACCTTCGTTGGTTGTACCTTTTTCACCAGCAAATGGAGCAGTACCGCCATCAGGCCAAGTAAATTTCTCTGCACCATTATCGGTTGAGTAAATTACGATAGTGTTATCAGCAATTTTCAAATCATCTAACTTATCAAGTAAAATACCCACATGGTCATCATGCTCGAGCATACCATCGGCATATATACCTACTCCAGACTTACCTAAATACTTCTCTTGAAGGCGAGTCCATACGTGCATACGCGTTGAACTATGCCAAATAAAGAAAGGTTTTTTGGCTTTATGTGCTTTATCAATGAACTTTAATGTCGTTGCTAAGAACTCTTCATCAGCAGTCTCCATGCGTTTACGAGTCATTGGCCCAGTATTTTCAACTTTACCATCAGCAAAAGAATGAATTACGCCGCGAGGTCCGAATTTTTTATGGAAGGCTTTGTCTTTTGGATAATAATAAGTTTCTGGCTCTTCTTCGGCATTTAAATGATAAAGGTTACCAAAAAACTCGTCAAAACCATGGTTAGTTGGTAAATGTTTATCTTGGTCACCCAGGTGGTTTTTACCAAACTGTGCAGTCATATAACCTTTTTCTTTGAGTAAATCAGCTATAGTAGGTGTCCAATCAGGGATGCCATGATCCGAGCCAGGCATGCCAATCGTTAGCAAACCGGTTCTGAAGGGTTCTTGACCCAAAATGAAAGAAGCACGACCTGCTGTACAACTTTGCTGTGCATAATGGTGAGTAAACAAAGCACCTTCGTCAGCAATTCTATCAATGTTAGGGGTTTGATAACCCATCATGCCTTGGTTATACGCACTGATATTATAATAACCAATATCATCACCCCAGATTGCAAGAACATTAGGCTTTGAAGTGTCAGTGGTTGCAAGTGCAGTTGTTGATGCTGTAATTAAACCTACTGCCAACACCAGTTTTTGAAACTGATTACGAACTGTCATATATTTTCCTTTTTAAATAAAGAGTTATTTCGTGAAAGCTAAACCGAACAAGTAAGTTTTTATAGTAGCCCATAAATTTAAACATTAAAAGCTAGACTGTTTTAAGTTGCTTTATTAGGCTAAAAAAGTAGAGTGGCGGCCGTTTTTAATCGCACGTAATTGATTAAGGTATAATCATGAAAAATTTTTAGTAATCAGCATTTTCTTGCTTTCTTTATCGTTATCTAACTTCGCACAAGCAAACTTTAAAGTAGGTGTTGCGGCAGATATGGATTTAAGTATTGTAGCGGAAATAAAGCGTTTTAATATTGTACTTGGTGACAGCGGTCTTGCCGTAGACTATAAAATATTAACAGGTAAGTTTGACGAAAAAACACCATTGTCTTGGTATGTGTCTGGTGGTGGTTGGGCTGGATGGAACAATGGTTTCGGTGTGCGTGCTCCTATAGGTGTTTCTTGGTATTTTGCAAAGAACTGGGATCTATATGGTCAAGTTCAGCCGGTTGCTAACTTTGATAATGACTTTGATCTAAGTGTTGATGGTGCTATCGGTGTACGCTTCGCCTTCTAGTTATAAGTTTCGACAAGCTTATATAGAAAAGAGCCTTACGGCTCTTTTTTTTGGAACATAAAAAGTGTTGAAGTGAGTGTCCTTATTAATTTTTAAGAAGATAAATTTTTAAAGAGAATGTTCTTATTAAATCTAAGCTAGTTCTATTAGTCTTAATAAATAGAGTAAAAGGCTTATAGTTAAAGCACTTACTAGAGTACTCATCGCAATCGTATTTGAAGCTAACTGATGGTTACCACCAATGGCTTTTGCCATAACAAAGCTTGCGGCAGCAGTAGGGCAAGCAAACATTAATGCAATGCAACCAAGTTCAACTCCTCGAAAGCCTAGGAACCATGCACATACCGTTATGCAAAGGGGCAGTAATACAAGTTTTGCTAGTACTACGTAGCTAGATAAACGACTAGATTTACGTAAATCAGACAAAGATAAACTTCCACCAATTGTAATAAGTGCTAAAGGCAATGTTAAACCACTTAAGTAGTTGGCCGTGTCGTTCAAAATAATAGGCAGTTTCCAATTAAGCGCTAAAAATACAAAGGCTAGTGCTATGCCGATAATAAGAGGGTTTTTTACTATGTCTACTAGTAGCTTACCCCAAGGTAATTTCTTCGTTTCATTCAAGCTTTGAGTCAAGGCATAGATTGATAAAATATTATAAAGCGGAGTTACCACAGCAATGATAATTGCGCCCACAGATAAACCTTCTTCGCCAAATGCCTTAGTACATAAAGCAATACCTATTATTGCTAAATTACTTCGAAAAGCGCTTTGAACAGCAACTCCTTTATCTTGAGAGTTCACTTTAAAAAATGAAAAAGCTTTCCACAAGATGATAAAGCTTAATAGCGTTGCAAGGGCGCTAAAGCTTGCAAGCTTCCATTGAGTCATCAAATTTACTTCACTGTCGACGATAGCTAAAAATAATAGTAACGGAAGACATATATTAAAGATTAACTTCGAAGCTATAGTAATAAATTCATCATTTATGCGTTTGCTTTGTTTTAAGTACAAACCTAAAAAAACAATCAAAAATACAGGCGTGGTAATTGAAAAAGTAAATTGAAGTGCTAAAAAGTATGAAGAAGGCATAGATTAGTTGTTCTTGTTAGTTATAAGTGTTTATTATCGTTTAGTAAAAGATAACATATACTTGACACTCTGTTTTGAGTTTTTAATTGCCGAATTGACAATACTAATAGAGGGTAAAAAATATTTGTTAAGAATAACGAAAGGTTTTATAAAACCTTGATAACCGTCAGTTCAGTTTAAATAATATAATTATACGCAGATAATAAAGAGATTAAAGTTATGCCCCTAGGTAAATGTTTGTGTGGTGAAGTTGAAGTGAAAATTAGTGGGGGTATTAGCGATATCATTCATTGTCACTGTTCTTTATGTAGAAAAAACAGTGGAACAGCGTATGCAACTAATGGCTTTGTCAAAGCTTCTGAATTTAAGATAACTCGGGGAGAAGAGCATTTAAGTCAGTTTGCTTTTAAGCCGGGCAAAATTCGCTATTTTTGTTCTTGTTGTGGGTCACCTGTTTATAGTGCTAATGCACAAGACCCGAGTCGTTATCGACTTCGATTAGGTATACTCGACTCAGATATTAAAGAAAGGCCTCTATCTCATAATTTCGTTACATCGAAAGCGAATTGGGATGATCTTGATGTGAAGTTACCCAGATATGATGGTTTTGAGCCTACCAGGAAATAGCATTAACTTATTAAAAATAAAGCTTTTAATAAGTTAAATTTTTAATAAATCAGGTTTTTAATGAAAGTGGGCAAGTCAAATGAATGATATAAATAAAACAAGCCAAAAACATGAAGTGCCTACACTTGCAGAGCTAGGCTGGAAGCCTTTTTTTGGACAACAATTAAGCTTGGAAGAATATGAACACTTTGCTGTAGGAAGAGTTATAGAACACCACCGTAGTAATGCAGTTGTACTTTCAGACCAAGGTCAGCATGAGTTAATAACAAATCATAATGATGAACGAATATGTGTAGGAGATTGGGTTTTATTTGACGAAGATTATCGTTTACAGCGTATTTTAGAACGTCAATCGCTTTTCCAGCGAAAATCACCTGGTTCAAAAGTGGCAACGCAACTTATCGCCGCAAATATCGACAGTTTAATGATTGTTTGTTCATTAAACCAAGACTTTAACTTAAACAGAGTAGAACGTTATTTAGCAATTGCCAACGAAGCAGAAGTTGAGCCGATTGTTGTTTTAACTAAAGCTGATTTATGTACTGATTTCGATGATAAAAAACAGCAGGTGCAGCAACTTGACCCCATAATGATGGTACATGCGCTTAATGTGCTCGACTCAGAACAGCTAAAAGAGTTGAATGTTTATTGTCAGCAAGGAAAGACGATTACATTTTTAGGCTCTTCAGGTGTTGGCAAGTCCACCATAGTAAATGGGTTATTAGGCTTTGAAGCGTTAAGAACAGGTGGGATAAGGGAGGATGATAGCAAAGGTCGTCATACAACTACCTACAGAGCTTTGAAAGTACTTGCTAGTGGGGGAATTTTAATGGATACCCCTGGTATGAGAGAGCTTCAACTCGCTGATTGCGAACAAGGGGTTAATGAAACTTTTGATGAAATAACCACATTATCGACTCAATGCCGTTTCAATGATTGTGGGCATACTAATGAACCCGGTTGTGCCGTTCAAAAAGCATTAGAAACGGGTGAACTAGAACTTAGAAGATTATTAAGTTATCAAAAACTCATGAAGGAACAAGCTTTTAATAGTGCAACTTTAGCTGAACGTAAAGCCAATGATAAAGCTTTTGGGAAAATGGTTAATCGAGTACAAAAAGAAGCAAAGCATTTAAAAACAGGGCGATGAATTTCGTTTTTTTTACTTGCTAACATTTTGGGGCATAACTTTTTAGGACATACTCTTTTACAAAGCAATAACTCAATAAAATAATTCCTGAAAAGAGTAATAGCCTAAGAGAATGATGTTTTAAAATATCAAGCCTTTTGATAAAGGGCACAAGCAGCACCAGCGGGATCTTTAATTACAATATAACGGTCATCACCCATATGTTGAATATCAGTAATACAGTCACCTTTTAAACTGTTTACTTTGGCTATAGCCCTATCTAGGTCTGCAACTAAAAAATAAGGAAGCCATTGAGCAGGGAAGTCTTTATTTGCTCCTTTTGCATGGCAAATGCCCGTCACAAATGGGTTTTTCTCAGAAGAATTGTCATCCTCTTTGTTTTCATCAGAATCTATAACATTCGTCATAGTAAAGTCTTGATAGGTTTCACCTTCAACCGTCATCTTAGTCGGTTCGCTATGCCATCCTAAAATTGCTTGATAAAAAGATTTCACTTGTTCCGCATTAGGTACCGTTAAATCCATCCACGCGATATCGCCCTCATTATTTTTGTACATCACTTCACCTCAAAATTTTCTATGTATTACTTTATAATCTTTTATTGAGCTATAGGTCAACCATTATCATTGCTTTAATGTCTTGGCAATAACTTTAAGGAGCGTGCGGTTTATTTTATACAGATAACAGAGGCCATTCTCCCTGTTATTGAGGATTTACGGTAGGAATAATATTTATCATTATGTTGGTAGGTACATTCTTTAAGCGCATTAATATGCTTCACCCCTAAAGTGTTTAACTGTATTGTCGCAATTTCTTGTAAATCAGCTAAGTATTTTTTAACAGATTTATTTTGGCTTTCAAGTTTTTTCAAACTAAAAGCTGTCTCAAATTCTGGACTGTTTTGACAAAAAATATCTTTAACTTCTTCGCCTACTTCAAAGTGCTTTGGCCCAATACATGGACCTAACCATGCAAATGTTTTACTTGGATCAATATTCATTTTTTGAACAGTTATTTTTATGATATCAGCAGCTAAAGGCCGCCAACCACCATGAATTGCACCAATAACCTTACCTTGTCCGTCACTAAGTAAAATAGGTAAGCAATCAGCTGTCATAACGGCTAAGGCTAAATGCTTTTCGCGTGTAATGACCGCATCAGCAGTAATGGGTGAATTAGTTACGCTTGTTACTTCAATAACCTTATTACCATGCACTTGATTTAACCATTGAATGGAACTAGATGTGGGTAAAAAAGAGAGTAAAGCGTCTCTATTCTTTTCAACGATTAAAGGGTTGTCTTTTACATGTAAGCCTAAATTAAAGGCGTTATAGGGATTGTTCGAACAAGAGGTGACATCAGCAGGTGCGATGCGCGTTGTTTGAAAAGCCACAATACTTTTAGCGTTAAAATCTTGTGACTCAGACCAGACAACTTTTTCCAGCGCTGTCTGGTTTGGGATATCTTTTTCTAATGACTTAGTATTCATCAACCGCATTAAGCTTATTGTCTTCCTGCAATGTTTTAACTAAGGCAATAAAGTCGTCTGGCAAGTCAGCATGCCATGTCATTAATTCACCTGAAATCGGGTGATATAAAGAAAGCATCGCAGCATGTAGCGCCTGGCGTTTAAAGTTTCTAAGCATGTCTCTTAGTTCTTGCGTTGCATTTTTGGGTGGGCGAGGTCTGCCTCCATATACAGGGTCACCAATAAGAGGGTGGGTTATATGCGCCATATGTACACGAATTTGATGTGTTCTACCTGTTTCTAAGCGTAAGCGTAAACGAGTGTGCAAACGATATTTTTCTAAAACACGGTAATGAGTAACAGAAGGGCGACCTGAAAAACTAATTGCCATATGAGTACGTTTTGTCGGGTGACGGCCAATAGGCTCATCCACCATGCCACCTGCTGTCATTAACCCGTTAGCAACTGCTTCATATTCACGGGTTATTTCACGTAATTGCAAGGCATCTACTAAATTCGTTTGCGCTGCTATGGTTTTAGCAACCACCATTAAACCTGTTGTGTCTTTATCTAAACGATGCACAATACCTGCTCTTGGTACAAACTCAAGCGCTGGATGGTGATGTAAAAGGGCGTTCAATAACGTACCATCGGGGTTGCCCGCACCAGGATGTACAACTAACCCAGCAGGTTTATTGATAACAATAATATCATCATCTTCATAAATAATATTTAATGGGATGTCTTGAGCATGAAAACGAATCGCGGATTCAACTTTTGCGCCAATAACAATTTCTTCACCACCATACATTTTCTCACGCGGGGTGGTTAATACGCTACCGTTTACAGTAACATTACCCGCTAGAATCCATTCTTTTAAACGCGAACGCGAATAATCAGGAAACATAATTGCTAAGGTTTGATCGAACCTTTTACCTAAGCACGACTCAGGTACAGATTCTTGGTGTTGAATAATTTCAGCCATTAAACTCTCTTTTAAAAACTTGTGTATTTAATCAAATTAGCCGTAGCACTGTGCAAGGTTAAAATGCTAAAGTAGATTACTAACGTTATTTTAGCCTTTTTAGCTTGTGCTTCATAACAATTTCATAAAAAATAGTAAAAAATTAATATGGTTGAGTAGTGTGAACCAACTTTAGCTCATCATTAAAAGAAGTTTTTTCAATATAATCAAGGTTTAACCCACAGTCCATGCAAAAATTGACAATAAAAATCATTTTAATCGCATTAGCGGTTTCTTTAACAGCCTGTTCTTCTTCTGAAAATGAAATGGACAAAGTGCCAGATAAATCAGCTCAGTCATTATTTGTTGACGCAAGAACAGCTTTAGATCACGGTTTGTATCAAAAAGCGATACAAATCCTTTCTGCGATTGATTCACGCTTTCCTTTCGGTCCAATCTCACATCAAGTACAAATTGACTTAATATATGCTTATTACAAAAGTGGTGACTCAGCACAAGGTATTGCATTAGCAGATCGTTTTTTACGTTTAAACCCAAATAATCCAAATATCGATTATGTTTACTACATGCGTGCTTTAATTAACCTTTCAACAGAAGAAAATTTATTTCAAGACTTAGCAGGCATTGATAGAAGTACGCGTGATCCTAGCGCCTCTCGTGATGCTTTTAAAGACTTTAAGTATATCGTTACCGCATTTCCAGAAAGCAAATATGCAGCGGATGCTAGAAAACGTATGATCATGATTAAATCACGTTTAGCTCGATATGAATTAGCGGTTGCTAAATTCTACTTAAAACGTGACGCTTGGGCTTCTGCAGCGAATAGAGGCCGTTATATTGTAGAATATTTTGCACCAAGTCCTGAAGTAGAAGAAGCTTTAGAAATCATGATTGAAAGCTATGATAAGCTTGGCTTAGAAGACTTAAAGAAAAACTCTCTACAAGTTTTAGCGGCCAATTATCCTAAAAACAATTTGGTTAATTAATTCCTAAAAACGGGGTCAGAGTCTGCTTAGACTCTGACCCCGTTTTTAATTACCCCCCTTGAAAAGACTTTATTTTAGATAAATCTTGTTGCTCTACAAACTCTCTTAATTCATCACTCACGCGTTCTGTTTCGCTTAGTACTTTAAGCCAGTATTTTATGCGAGTATCGGTAGGAAGGTCGGTAAAATCTGTTCTGTCAGGAATTTTTCCATAAGGTAAGCTATCGATAAACTTCTGGGATGGTACTAAAAGTACTGTGTTTTTATAGTTTTCATTGCTTACTTTTCGTGAAGAGCTTTTATCAAACCAACCCGCTTTAGGCTCAGGGTTAAAGTGCGGGTATAAAGTTAGCCCAGTTGTAAAATCCTTTCCTGTATCGATATCTTTTTCTTTCAGTGATACATCAAAATGATAATCAATAATACCACCATCTCGATACATTCCTTTTGCAGCGCCATGTATATCTTTAATGCCATGCATTACATAAGGAATAGAGCCAGAAGCGAGAAGAGAGTCAACAATATTTTGTTTAGTTAAATCAACGTACTCTGTTTTAAATTGGTAAGGATCTTCAATAATTAAATCACTTGATGCAGGTCTAAAAACATAACGTTCATATTGGCTTCTTAATAACTTCCGATCAATTTTATTGCGTACAATACTTGTTAATAAGCCACTTCCTTGTAGGAATTTATTTTCATACTGAGTAAGCCCCTTGCTTTTCGCTACAATAAAGTGCGCTTTAAAAATAGGGTTTTCAAGGATTTCTTCAATGCCGTTTTCACCGAAAAGCTCATCAATCATATCAAAGGCAGAATTAGATATTTCGTGGCGATCAACTTTTTCAGAATAGGTAGAGCGAGCATATTTATTAGCAAGGCGTGTAATGGCTGCAACGGGGTCTTTTTGAGCAAAACAAGCAGCTCTAAATGCACCCGCAGAAGAGCCTATTAAGTTAAGCTCTGTAGTTCTGTCTTTAAAAAACTCTCCAAATAAATACTTATCTAAGCCGAGCAGGGCAAACCACTTTGGTCCGCCACTAGCACCTAAAAAATTGCTAAAGAGATCTTGCTTAAAGCCATGTTCTTTTATTGTTTTTAAGGCATTAGAGCCTGCGTAAATGTCAATCATGTTCATTGTTTAGGAAGTTTATATATTATTTTGATAATTAATTGAAAGTAGATATAAATTTTCTTCAAAGGCTTTAAGTTAATTGATAAGCATTACTAGCATTTGAGACAAACAATGCTTGATGCAACCTGCTGGCGTAGTCATCGGTCATACCAGAGACATAATCTGCTATAACGCGCATGGTATTATCATTGTTATCCAATGCTGCCTGATAACGCTTTGCACTGTTTTTAGGTAATAATCTTAATGGATCAGAACTTAGGGCCTCAAATAATTCCATAACAATTTGTTGACCTCGGTATTCAAGGCGCTGAATACTGGTTTGCTTTATTACAAAGTTAAATACAAAATCTTTAAAAATTTGCAGGGCTTGTCCTGTAGTTGCTGGAAGTACCGCATTGTATCGTAATAAAGGCTCGTCAAAATGTATGTCTGATGTCGCTTGGTTTAAATCAACTAAATTAATTGAGGTAATAAGATAATTAACTAAGCCACCTATAGCATCTTTTTGTAAGTGATGCTCGTCACTAAATAAATTATTTAATAGCGTTTGGCTATATCCATGAAGCCACTTATCATCGAGCTTTAATAACTTATTGATGACCTCAGTTTGAAAATCAGTTCTTGTGACAATACCTGTGACAATGGCGTCTTCTAGGTCATGAATACCGTAAGCGATATCATCT
This sequence comes from Colwellia sp., assembly GCA_049607625.1. Taxonomy (GTDB): domain Bacteria; phylum Pseudomonadota; class Gammaproteobacteria; order Enterobacterales; family Alteromonadaceae; genus Colwellia. Next base: position 10,551 of record JBMYWR010000009.1, on the reverse strand, counting down.
GCTAACTCCATAATGGAGCAATCAATAGATTTAAAACAGGTTTTATGATGACGCTTTTCTTTTGTAGCTACTTGCTGAAATAGGGCTTTATCTTTAACTGATAACGGCTGAAGTAACCAGTCGATTACCGCTTCATCGTCGCAATATAAGCCTTTTGGCGGGTGCCATTCACTGGCTTTTAATTGTCTGAAGTTTGTTTTTTCTGGTGCTAACTCCATATTTGTAAGCTGCGCCAGTGTTTGTGGATACTTAAGCAAACCTAAAAGCGTTCTGCGGGTTAAATTCATACCGTTGAATTCAGTATAAGGCTCTAGGTTTGTCACAATTCTAAAAGTTTGCCCATTGCCTTCAAAACCACCATGGTTACGCATCATGTAGTGCAATGCTACTTCGCCCCCATGACCAAAAGGAAACCTACACCCATCAAAAAGAATAAAAAAGTATGTGTAAATATTGAACATATGCTATTGTAAATTTAAATAGGTAATTTGTAAAAGTCATGAAACATTTTAAAAGTGAAAAGTTCAACTCTATATTGTTTTGTAATGATGAAGGCATTCCATTAGTGATGCCATCTATTTTTTCACATTCACTTCATTCTACAAGAATAAAATATAGATTGGCATATATTGATGAAGGTAATAGGCGAATTAAAAAAGCAGAGTTGGTTAGTCAAAATGTAGCTAAATCAACCATAGCTAAAATCATTAATGAGCTTAATAATTTCTTACTTTGGTTAGAAGAATATTCACGAGATAAAAACTTTATTTCACTAGAGTTTCACCACAATATACCAGATGAAATTTTAAATTATTATATCAATGAAGTTATTATAATTCAGAAGTCAAAGAGTAAACCAATGGCAACAAAGGCTCTTAACGCACTCAGAGCTTATTATAATTACCTGGCCTATAATGGTTTTACTGACTTGAAAATTATTAACATTGAAGCCGACAATTTAAATACAGCCAATGAGAATACTAAGAATCGCGGGGTTCCTAAGTATTTTTCAGAGGGATTAAGGGCACAGATTTATGCTAATGCTAAAAACTTTCGAGATGAATCTATTTTAAGAGCTGGAGGGACATGTGGAGTTCGGGCGAAAGAAAATATTGGCTTTCTACTTAAAGATTTTAAAGCAGGAGGAAACCATTATAAAGGACTAGATTCTCTGTTTCGTGAGATGAAAGAAAACCCTAATCAACAAGATTTTGAATTTTATTTGCAAGGTAAATACTCTAAATCTAATAATGGACAAGGTGGTATATCTCGAATGCTTTATATCCCTAGGGAAACTTTAAAATGTTTCAAGAGATATAAGGATAAGGAAAGACCTAAATGTGAAATTGATAATTTATTTGTTACAGATCCTACTTCAGGACACCTCAAAGAAATATCAGAAAAATGTGTTGAAAGAGCTTTCGCTGATGTGAGAAACACCATATTAAAGAAACAAGAGATGGGGTTATTACCGGAGTACCTTGATTCTCTTCAGTTAGAGCAATCTTACCATATATTAAGACACTCTTTTGGTACTGATACGTTCTATGATGCTGCTCAAGAAAATGGAATGGAAATTGATAACTTAACCCATATGTCTCAACCCTATTTTGTTACTGCTAAATTGCTTGGTCATGCTACAAGTGGCAAAGAACCACCTAAAACAACACGTGATTATATTAGATCGTGTGATGTAAAGATTAGAATAGAGGCTGCCTGTAATGATTGACGGGAACAGCGAGCAGCATTTAAAACTTCAACAGAGTAAAATGCTCCAAGAATTCAAGCAAGGTCTTGATGTTACGCCTATACATTATAATATCAATGTAGATCAATTTGTTGTTCCTGCCAGTGAAGGTAATTCTGCCCGAACTATAGTTTTAAACAGCGGTGCGACTAGAGAAAAATCTCTTATATTTTCGGCAATATATACTGCTTTTTATTTAGCTTATGTTTTGAAAATAGGTGGAAATTTACCTAGAGTTTACATTTCTCAAATTGCTCCACGTTTTATCAGTTTTTTAAATGATATTACAATCACTGATAGTAATAGAGCGGATATTTTAAAGCAATATGAAACACATAGAGTCAAAACTGATGGAGTGAAAACTCAAAGTACAGGTTTGAAGGAAATAACCTATTTACTAAATAAGGCTCTTGATTATGAACCATTTGGTAACCAACAACTGTCAAATGAGGAGTATCGCTATCTTGATCTGTTAACAAAAACTAAACCTGCGCCAAGTGATGATGTTGAACAAAATACATTGACGGATTGGTTTGGCTCTCACCTTTGGTTGAGAAGAAATGACTTGGGAGTTGGCAACGACTTATACAATAGAGTTGCCTCACCAAAATCATTGATTAAGTCATTCAGAATTACAGTTGAAACAGCATTGCTTGAACTACACCATGCAAAGCATGCTTTGATTAGCCTTTTTAAGGTATCTGGTGTTACTCGTATAAGTTTCCCTATTTTAAGTGAAAAACCTCTCGCTAAAAATTATCCTGATGGCAAGAGTGATCCTAATTTCAAAAATGATTCAGCACAACATAAAATAGAAACGCTTAACTACAAGCGAGAGCTTTTTAGCTGTATATCTTCTTTGGTAAAGCAGCATGGTAATTCAAGCCAATTACAGATCGCAGTTGATGCGCTCATCTATTCACAGTGTTCCCATGAAGTTATACCTAATGTTAGAAATAGGTTTAAGGAACACCTTGAGTTTAGCCAACAATCTACAATTAATGGCAAAGTTAAAACGGTATTTAAGCAAGCTACACCTCATTGTTTACTGTTTACACCAGAATTCTTAATGGAATTACTGGATTACGCTAACAATTCAGAACAAACTATCCCTGTTCCGACTTGCCGTGCGGAACATTTTTTATTTGCTAGCTTGATGGCTTATCAAACTGTCGCAGTAACTGATATTTTTCGCTTAAAATTGAGTGACTTTAAATTTATAAAGCTACAAAATAACGATATAAAACATATAGATAGTGATTATTTTAAGGCTCGTGCTCATGCTGTGCACAATACTAAGATGATTGATGCAAAAGATGATTATGGTAAAGCTATATTGGCTTTTATTTCAGATCGTACAGCCGAGTTTGATATAAAAGATTCTCCTTTAGTTATAAATGAAGGGATAAGTAATCTCAAAACAGGATCTTTGTCGGTAGCCGCAGTCCTATTTAATTTTCTTGCCGAATCATTGCTTAAGACGTTAATTAAAAATAATCTTTCTACCCATAAAAGCACATCTGTTTTTGTTGATGGTACTAATAAGATACTGACCAAAGGTATAAAAAAGGAAAGTTTTGTAAGTCGTAAAATGGGCAGTGCTCCAGAATGGTTAGTTTGTTGTGAGGCACCTTGCAAAGGTCGTTTATTTGGTTTTGAAAGTATTAAAAATACCAGCATACACTCTCAATCAGATACATTTGATCCAACTAAACTAGTGAATTATCGATCTCATGCAACAGAAACAGAGCGAAGTGATTATTTAAACGAAGCTAATGAAACCTGGAAAAACAATTGTGGACTTATCACACGTTCAATAATGCACGATATTGAGATAAACCTATTTCGACCTTCACAAAGTGAAAAAGCAACCTATTACAGTGACTTCATTAAAGCGGTAGAATTTATTGAACAACGTAAGAAAGACACTCTAGCTCGCTTGAAGATTGTAACTCAACGAGAAAGTGGCCGAGTAAATGAGTTGGGCTTTGATGTAAATAGAAAAGCTGAGCAAGGTGACTTGCCGGATTTAATGTATTTAGTCGAATCACCTGAAACAGTTATGAAATTTAAACATTTTCTTACCGAGCTTGAGTATAAGCACATCCATATCTCACAAAATGCACCTGATTTTCTTTTTTATACCGCACTTCCTACGGCAGAGTGGATTGAGGAAGTTTTTTCTCAACGGCTATTTTCACGTGATGTAGTCTTGAAAGGAGAAATAATGTATAAAAAATTTCGAGAGCACTTACCGCCATTGTTTGTAGCACAAACGGGAGGAGTCTAAATGCTGTTTAATACACTTTTTACAGAACCTTGTGAAAATAATGAAATTTTACAAAGTAAATTTTCATTACGTTGTAATGACATGCTGTGTCAGTTAGATCCCTCAAAATCTGTATCTCTTGATGAATTGATATGGGAGATACCTTTTAGTCACAGCACATATAAGGGGTATACTGCGAAACTAGATTTTACTGCTTTTGAACATCAAGACTTAATGTTTGTTGATAAAATAACTGTGACTATTGAAAATGGTGAAACGGTTGAATTGAATCCTATCGGTTTTGCAAAGTGGTTAGTATTAGAACAAAACTGTAGTGGCTCTGTAGATTATCGAGTTGTTTGGTATTTAGAAAGGTTAAAAATGTTATTCTCGTTCTTAAAAGAGAAGCAAATAGTTGCATTAGAGGAATGTGATCTTGAAGAGTTTCTAACTTTACTGTTAACACATGATTTTTCAGATAACGGTTTTATAAGAAGACGTTCAATACCTGCCTATGGTACTCGATTTAAAAGGTTAGATCTTCAATCCATTTATCGGACTCTACAATCTAATGGTATTGATTTATTATTAAGCAGAATTGATCAGCACGATCAAAATGTAGCATTAAACAACGCATGTTTAGCACAGGCCAACTTAACACTTGCAGATTATAAAAAAGGCGGTTCGTTTGATTTTCTGGGGCTGGACGTAGGCCGTCATTATGTTGATTTTTGTGCAGAGCTTTTTGAAGATAATATTTCATATGCAACTGCCGCACGAAAGTCCTTAAAAGATATTTTAAATGACATTGAGAGGAATGATGAGCTAACAGATGGCACCAAAACCAGTTTGAAAAAAGAAGTTGTGGATACGCTAATGGGCGTTGCTGAACCCAACTATCAATCTTCTGAATTAAAAAAACAAGGCCATATAGGATTAAAGGAAAAAAAACTTTCAATAAGAAAGAAAACTTTGACAACATTTTGTCAAAATTATAATGAAATCATAGTTAATCAAAAAGCATTCACATTAAAAGTAATCAACTCTATAGCCAAAGAATTAAACTTGCCAACAACACGTTTTGACACGCAAGAGTTTATTAGAGCGATGCTCTACACTCGGTTTTATAATAATGAAATAAAATCTAGAAATAGTATCTGCGAGGAGTACAAAGCATCTCTTGCTAAAGATAAAGCTTTTGTTGTCAATTGCGGTTGGGGAGTTTCTTATTTTGATCGCGTGTGTGATAAACACGTTCAAAACTTTAAAATTACCTTAGATGACGTTACTAATGTTTGCCGAACAAGTATTGAAAGGCTCAAACCAAAAAAAATAGACTTTTATTCACTCACCACAATATTAAATGAAGTTGAGTCGGCTGGGGTCACATGTTTCGTAGCTTATACTGGGTGGCGAGCTAGTGAGTTTGGCTTTTCTTTGTCGGCAATATCCGTTGCAATTAATAAAGAGGTTCTTGACTCGGTTTACACACCCTTTAGATTTTATGTTAATTGGATGGTGCCCAAGACTAGTGGTGAAACACCATTAGAACGAGAAATAACGTTATCTACCCATGTTCTTACTCATCAACTCGCTAATTTAAATAGCGCTGGTAATAATTTACCAGCATTGGTATCGAAAGACTTTTCAGAAACTATAGCACTTAGAAAAATTATTGCTGAACAAGTGTCTCGTTTATGGCTTACTTTTCCATTTAAATATCAGGTGTTTAATGATTTAGATGAATTAGAAAGTTATGAAAATCTGAAAACTGAGCTTACTGAGATTGAACAAGAGCGATATTTAAGATTAACATCAGAATATGACCTTAAAAACAGTTCTGTTATTGCGCTAATTTCATTAAAAGAAAAATTGAGGAAAGGTGCCGATATTAGAACGCTAGCCCAAAAACCTTATAAAGGGGAGAACGGATCTACAGTAAGGTTTGCAGAAACATTGAGAAGATATCGTTGTAGCAAACTGGATAGTAAAGAAGAAGAATTGCTTAATGAAATCCTTACAGAGGAGACTAAAAGAGCTGTACTTTCTGACAGTTTTTCTTTTCAAGCCGAAGCTGTTGCTGTTGTTAAGGAAGAGTTTGTTCGAGATACACTGAACGCCACTCCACACGCATTTAGACATATATGGGCAGAGGCTGTCCTAAGAAGATATAGAGGAGATGTTGGGCGATTTATACGGGCAAACTTTAAGCATATGGATGAGAGGTTCTTTATGGCTTATTTAAGAAATAAAGAATTAAGGTCTATTTACAATGTTGGAAAAAGAACTACGATTAATGCTGTTGTTCGCAAGCATGTAAATAGTATGGGTGATCAAAAACGTGAATTTGCAGGTGGTCTTGATCGATTTATATCCAAGGCAATATCTATTACTAAAGTTTATAGTTCACAAGAGTATGATAAATTAGTTAGCTCAATTGCAGACAAGCGAATAATTGATATAAAGGCCAACCCTTGGGTAACCTGTTTCCTTAGAACAAACACTCAACATAATGCAAAGTGTTCAATAGGTGGTGAGCCACAGCGACAAAATGCGACCCCTGGGTTTTGTTTAGGGTGCATTAATGGTGATATAGAAAGTGGAAATTTTGATGGCATTGTGGTTTATACCAGACATGATACTGATGCATGTAGGAATCCTAACCTTCCTTTCTCTTTTAAACTGCCTCATCTTGAAATAGTTAATTTAGCCTTAAAGAGAGTAAAAGAATTGAATGAAAATTCAACAGATCCTCGGTACGCTAAATTTATCAACTATCTAAAAGAAACAATTGATATTGTTCATCAAATGAAGGACACAGAAAATGGCAGATGATTATCTTAAAGAATTTTTAGGTGAAGACAGCCCTTTAAATAAACCAGTTGAGGATAAAAATCGTCCTAGTTGGGCAGTAGAGGGGGAAACATCGGGAAAGGCTTATGATGCAATTAATAAATTTAAAACAGCTAAATTGCGATATATCAATACACATTCAGATGAGAAGGACTTTAAAAACAAGTTCAGTTATAAGATATCAAAAACAGAAGTAGCGAAAGAAATAGGAAAAAATCCTCAGCCAATTTTCAATGATGTTAGCTATTCAGTGAAATTATCTGAGTACTATGATGACGTTAATGATAAATTGGAAGAGAAAAAAGAATTAAAAATCAATAAACCTAAACATGGATTACAGCACCTATCAAAAGATGAAATTAAAAAGAAGGCCCAAAAACAAGAAAAAGATTTAGTAAAACTTCAGAAGAATAATTGTGAAGAATTATATGCACGACTTTTAAGTAATATGCCTTTAGATATTAAGAAAAATCTTGGTTTAAAGTAGCCCATCTTGTTGGTTAGGCATAGATTTTAAACCAACAAGGTGAATGGGAGATAATTATTTAATAGCAGATAAATTTTGAAACTCTTCTAGAGCAAATTGATCTGTCATACCACTAATATAATCTATGATAAGCCTCGTCCTAGCATATAACTCCATCATTTTATCGTTGTTGAGTGGTAACTCATTAGCATAGATAGCTTTAACGTCTTCTTTGTATCTACCTTTATGTTTACCTGAAAGCTTGTGAAAAAGCCTTGTTTCAATTGGGCGTGATTTTAATAAGTTAGTGCTGACTAGTTCTTTAAATTCATCATAGGTTAATTCAATCAAAGGGGTATAAATTTTTAGTAAACCAGAAATTACGGCATACCCTTTAAGTTCTAGATTTTCGATTTCCCTACTATTAAATATGTTATTGATAGCAACATTTCTAAACGTTTCTGTAGCTAGATTAAACTCATCATGGCCATCTAGTAATGATTCATCGAATTCACCGTTAAATACCAGTTCGTGATTATCTATGAATCTTTTTGCTGCATATTTTGATAATTCATTTACCAGTGTAGTGCGTAGTGTAAGTATATAAGCGTGGTCTTTGTTGTGTTCTTCTTCTTGATACTTTTTATACGCACGGTCTGCTATTTTGAGAAGATAGCCGTTTTCTACTATTTCATCTTTGATATCAGGATCATCTTTGAAATTGTTCCACGTTTTTTTTATCTCAATGTGGAGTTGCTCTACAGTTAAAATACCTTTATCAATAGCATCATCTACATCAGCGATGCAATAAGATATATCGTCAGCAGCTTCCATTATATAAGTTAAGGGAAAGCGGCACCCGTCAGCAATAGATAGTTCCTTTTTTATATCTTCGAATAGATTTTTTTCAGAAAAATAAAAACCAGGCTTTTTCTTTCTGTATGCATAAGTATCTGTCTTTATTGGTTTGTCTTCATATGCGCCACGTGTATATTTTATAAGGCAAGCCAGTTGAGTGTACGTTAAGTTCAATGATTGGAGGCTATGAAGTAATCTTATCGCTTGAGCATTTCCTTCAAAACTAGATAAATCTTTAATTAGTTTTTTACAATCCCTTTCGTTTGCATATTTCTCATTAAAGATATCTGTAAGTGTTTTTTTCCCCCAGATATTTATTGCTTCTTCACCAAAATGTCCGAATGCTGGGTTACCAACATCATGAAGCAGACAGGCAACTTCAATTGCACTAATGAAACCATCAATATTGTCTGCTATTTCAAGTTCTTCCAATAATCCCCTACTTGAAAATTCTTTTATTACTAATTTGCTGATATATCGGCCAACCTGCTGTACTTCAAGCGAGTGCGTTAGTCTACTTCTCACTGCGGCATTAGTTTCCAATGGAAAAACTTGGGTCTTTTGTTGTAAGCGTCTAACAGCAGCAGAATTAACAGCGCGACCTCGATCACTTTCCATTTCTTCGTTGAAACATCTTCCTTCAATTGATGATTGACGTGATCGTGTTGTTTTTAATTTCTGGCTGTAATTCATAATTGAAATCTATTTTCCGTGTTTGTATTGGGAAGTAAAATCTTCGATTACAATACTTTAACTGTTTACTATCGGTTCTTCCACTAACAGTTCCTAGTATTCAAAGGAGTTATATAAGTTAACTGTTTTTCATATTACTAAATGGATAATTTAATGTAATAATATGCTGTGTTTCACATATTGAATTTAATAAATATGTAAAACAAGGCTGTTACAAAGAAGCCAGTTCCCACTTATATCGCGGACGAAATGGATTTACTTTGAGTAGTTAGTTAATTCGCTTAGCGGATCATTTTCCAATAAAAAATTTAATCGACAAGAAGTGCAGTGGACTTTTTGTTGTTTATTTTTGTATTGGTGAAGAGATGTCGCTAAAAAATGATGACTTGCTTAACAATGTTAAAAGGCAAGCAAAAAGGCTTTCTAAAAGTTTAGATATTCCCCTTGGGCATGCCCAAGAAATGTTGTCCTATGTTGTTTATGGCTGTGATAGCTACGGGCAACTCATATCCATATTGAAGTCCGATTCCTTCGATAACCAAAATTTAATTTTAGCTGGCTTACATCCCAATGCTGAAATTTTTCTCCTTAAGTTTCTTAATACACAAATGAATAATATTTTATCTCGTTTCAATGAAAAGGTTAAAAATATTGAAACAAATGAAAATATTGTGATTGAAATATTTGGAATTGAACCAACTGATTTCAAAAGAAAAATAAAATAAAATCCTTTGTAATTATACAGATACGTATAATGCAACCCGGTTTACAACTACGTTTTACTCATATATATTTGCATCAAGGCTGTACGGACAGCCTATGCCTACACATATTTAAATAATAGTTAAATATGAACGATGAAGCGGAGCATCCGTCATAATTTGGTTAATTCATAAAATAAACATGGCGTTTGTAGGCTGTTGTTTATTTAGTTAAATAATGGATAACTAAATGATCACACCAATTCAATTAACTTATAAAATAAATCTACAATCAAAGTTTTTAGAAAAGTATCTAAATTTACCAGCAGGTTTTGGTAATGAGCCGCTTGCCAAAGCAATATATAAATGTTTTAACTACGATGACTTATGCTCAACTGTATCAGATTTAGGTGAAAAGGTTCCTAGTTCATTTATTTCTGAATATAGTACTCTAAAACTTTTGCTCATTTGTGAAGTTCCTGATGAAAATCTTATCGAAGAGCTGCACCAAGAAATAGAGAACATGGCTTTTCGATTAGAAAAGCTGGTAATAATAAATGTTTCTCGTACCCAACTAATTTCTCTTCTATATAAGCTTTTTGGTCTTGAGTATGAATCAAAATATATAGTCGAAGCTGATGATATTGATTTGGATTGGCAACCATGTTTCCAGACATTGGAAGACAATAGCGGAGTGCTGTTTTCTGATTTCAATATTAATAAAACACCATTTAGGTTGATTGCGACAAAGCTATATTTAGGGGAAGTTTCAATTGAAGATTATGCTGAGGTTGTAAAAAAGACAATGAAACAGTGTGCTCACGTTGCTTATGAAGACTTCGAAGAGCATATATCTTGGCATATCAATTGTTCATCAATCTTCTTACCATTTGGCAGTAAAAATAGTGATGAGTCACCTCATTACTACAAAATTAATGGTGAACAATATATTGTCTATGGTTTT
>JBMYWR010000008.1:0-46504 GCA_049607625.1 Colwellia sp. | reverse complement strand
AGTTAGGTTTTTGCCTGAACCCCTTGGAACTGGATGCGCATTGTATAGATTAATTTATTCAGTGCAAGGGTTATTTTAAAGTTTCATGTCAACTGCTAGTTTTTTGTTCAGTACAGTTATTTTCGCGGGCTATTGAACATTTAATGCTTACTAGGTAGGTTATTGTTATGGCATAAAAAAAAGGAAGCTAAGCTTCCTTTTTTATATTTTATACATTTTCGGTTAATCTACAATCCAAGAAACTTTCTCTTCGTTGCCTTCACGGATAAAGGTAAACACAACCTGTTCACCTTTTTTATAACCCGCCATTAATTGCTGCGCCTGAATCGCACCCTCAATTCCTTTTATCGGAAAGCCATTAACACTTAATACGATATCTCCACCTAACAAGATAGGTAAATTACCAATAGACACATTAAGAGTTCCTCCCTTGAAGCCTAGTTTATCAGCTAAAGTATTAGGGATAACTTGCTGAATTAAAAATCCATAACCGTAAGGGTTATTAAGCGAAGCTGATAACTCTTCATTTAATATAAAAGGAATAAAACCAGAAAAATGACCTGGTGAACTGTTCATCACTTCACGAATGGTATCAACTGATACGGCAAAACCTATACCATTACTTCCACCAGACTTAGATAAGATATGACTAACAATACCTATGACTTCTCCGTCTAGGTTGAACATAGGTCCCCCCGAGTTACCCATGTTTATTGCAGCGTCTGTTTGTAAAAAGCGTGGCACCATATTCGTAACAGGCAATGCTTCTTTATCACGTACTCCACTTAAATAACCTACAGAAAGGCTATGACTAACTCCCAGGGGTGCCCCAATAACAATAAGTTGCTCACCTATATTGTAATCACCCTTATCTGCTAATTTTACAGGCTTAAGCTTTTCTGGTAACTCGGCAGCTTGGATCATGGCAAGATCAACAAAATTATTAACCCAAACAACATGACCAGTCGTTTTTGTACCATCAGCGAAGTTAATTTCGATTTGAGTAGCCATTTCGATAACGTGTGCAGCGGTTAAAATTCGACCTTGCTTATTAATAACCACGCCCGAACCTAAAGAACCACTTGTTTTAGTTGATACTAAAGGTCCAGCACCTGCGACAGCACCAGGCAAGGATTTAACATGTAATTCAACAACAGCGCCATCAACGGACTCAAATAACTCTTGAATATTTTTTTGTGCAAATACTGATGTTGATAAAAAGTAACATAAGCATGCGATAATTAATCGATACATTTCATTCTCAATTTTTTGTTTATTTCATAAAGTATAAACCCAACAATTAAAGTTGGGTTTAGGATACTTGGTTGTTAATTATGATATTTTTTTAATCCTAGAACGGGATATCATCATCGAAATCAATTGAAGGCTCTTGAGGGTTTACTTTAGGTGCTTGTTGTTGGTTTTGTTGAGCGTAACCACCTTGTTGTTGCCCTTGTTGAGCATAACCACCGCCTTGTGGGGCTTTGTTATAAGGTTGTTGATTTTGTTGTGCGTAACCGCCTTGTTGTGGCTGTTGTTGTGGTGCTGGAGCTGGTTGTCTTTGCTGGTAATTACCTGCTGATTGCTGTGGCTGCGATTGTTGTTGCTGGAAACCACCACCTTGTTGTGGCTGTTGGTTTTGAGAAAATCCACCACCGGCGCCGGCATTTGATCCACCTTTACCATCTAACATTTGCATAACACCATTAAAGCCTTGCAATACAATTTCAGTTGTATATTGATCTTGGCCTTGTTGGTTTGTCCACTTACGTGTTTGAAGTGAACCTTCAAGATAAACTTTTGAACCTTTTTTAAGGTACTCACCGGCAATTTCAGCTAGCTTGCCGTACATAACAACTCTATGCCATTCTGTTTTTTCTTTTTGCTCACCAGTTTGCTTATCTTTCCATGAGTCAGACGTTGCTACGGTAATATTCGCTACAGCACCACCATTTGGCATGAAACGTACTTCAGGATCTTTTCCTAAGTTACCAACAATTATTACTTTATTTACACCCGCCATGAAAACACCCTATTGATTATGAGATATAAGTAAATTTTACTAAGCATTAAAGCCAGGAAGTATTACTTTTTTATAAATTGAAAATTTTTTAAGACAAACAATTCTATACAGAACAGTTTTTTTTACCAGTGTTTTTTAGCAAATCCAAGATTTATTTTTATGCTTTATATGAATCATAATAAATTAAGCTTTAGGGATTAAATGCAAGGACAGTTTATCTCTAATATCTTCAGGAAGTTGTATAGATTTTTGCGTTTTAAAATCAAAATGTACCATCGAAGCTATACCTGATACACACTTTTCATTATGCTGCCATAACTCTTGATATACATCGAAAGAAGACCCTCCAATACGACTAACAAAAGTTTTAATTTCAATAGGCTCACCAAAGAATAGTTGGCCGTGATAGTTAACTTCAATTTTAGCGATGATAAGTTGCCACTTACTCGGTTCAAGTTCAGGTGTAAAAAACTTAAAAATAGGTTCCCTCGCCCCTTCGAACCAAATAGGAGGTTTAGTATTATTAATATGCCCTAGTGCATCAGTATCGCTAAACCTAGGTGAGATTGATTCTGTAAACATAATACGCCCTTTAAATTAAATAATACTTTTCAATATCGAATTTGCTAATGTAACTCGCCTTATTAGAGGTACTGTTAAAGTATCAATTTAGCCAGCTTACCTAAAGGTTCTTCAATTGAGACCGGAGGCTCAGTAAACCAATGAGCTTGTTTCTCTCCTATATATAAACAGTCTTCAAGCCTTACCCCAAACTCTCCCGGTAGATAAATCCCTGGTTCATTAGAAAAGCACATACCCTTTTGTAATAGCTGTTTTTCACCATGTACAAAATTAACACTTTCATGACCCTCCATTCCAATGCCATGCCCTGTTCTATGTGATAGCCCTGGAAGTTTATAATCTGGCCCTAAACCAAGCGATTCGTAATATGCTCTTACCACATCATCAACGCTTCCTGCAGTCATCCCAATTTGAGCTTGGTTAAATGCGATTTGCTGGCCCTTGTTCACTGTATTCCAAATTTTTCTTTGTTTGTTACTAGCACTACCAAAGACAAACGTACGGCTAATATCTGACTGATAACCATGTACGCTACAACCCGAGTCCATTAAAACGACAGAGCCATTTTTTATGACTTGCGCTTTTTTACTACCATGTGGGAATGCACTAGCCTCATTGAGTAAGGCTAAACACCATGCACCACCACCACCTAGGTTAGATTGTGCTTCATTCATTAAACTCTTTACTTCGTTTTGCGCCATACCGAGTTCTAATTTTGAATAAACATGATGATATGCTGCAAGTGTTATTTCATTGGCTTTGTGCATAAGCTGTAATTCATGATCTGATTTAACCATGCGACAACCTAACGTTATAACATCTGCACTAACATGTTTAGCCTCATTAAGTAACGACATGGTATTATCTAAAACGAAATATCTGACAGTACTTTCAAAGCCGATTTGGCCTTTATGTAAACCTTGTTTTGTGAGAATTTCTTTGACCAAAGCAAAAGGACTTTCATGCTCTTGCCAAACGCTTAAATTAGCCGGTAAATTTAAAGTTTCTCTTATACTAGGCTCTTCAAAGAAAGGACAAACCACCTCTAAATCACCTTCTTTGGGGATAATAACAGCCGTTAACCTTTCACTGCGCCACCACTTAATTCCGGTGAAGTAAACCATTGCAGCACCAGGCTCAATGACTAAAGCTGAAATATTGTGTAGTGCCATTAATTTCTGGGCTTTAGCGAGTCTAGCCTGCCTTTCTTTTATAGAAATAGCAGATATATCCATCTTAACGTTTGGTAAAGAGGCCATTGAACTACTTTGTGCATAAGATAGAGGGATAACTGAAGCACCTGCAATAGCTGCCATTGACGATTTGAGAAAAGATCTTTTATCCATAATAAAATAACTCTATAAAAAAATAATAAATTAATGCCTACACAGGCTAACTTTAAAGGTTTCAACCATGCTTGCATACTATCACTTAGTAAAGCGGTCTCAAAATAATTATCAACTCAACTACAAAATTTGATTCTTCACACTATAGTTAATATTAGGGCGTGTTGATCTTTCATGTTCAAATTATTTTATTAATGCAAGGTGAATTTTGACAATAAAAACCAAAAGCTTCAAAACAATATTCTATTCGCTAATTTTAAGCGCTACTTTTAGCTATGCAAATGAAAAACCTTCTGAAAATGAGTCTTGTAAAAAACAAACGATTACTTTCCACATCAATACTATTTTCGATGAAAATGAGCCTGATATCATTTTTATTCATCGATGGGCTAACATGCTCCATATAAATACTAAGCTCGTCACTATGGAAAATGAGTCTGCTTTTTTTATCGAAAAATGCAATAAAGATGATGCAGATTTAGCTGAATTAGAAAGGCATTTAAGAAGTAAAGGGTTTATACGTTCTGCTAAAGTTGAAGGTGATAAAAATCTTGAAAATATTAAGGTAACAACCTGGGACAACTGGTCATTGCTACCTACAATGAGTTTTGGCCGAAAAGGTAATGTAAACACATATAGTTTAGGTATAAAAGATAGTAACCTACTAGGCTTAGGCGTCGATGCAGAATTATCAAGCTATAAAAATGCGCAACGTAAAGGTTATAAAGTTAAAGCAAGCATTCCGCTTTTTCAAAAAAATAATAATTACTTAAAAATAGGCTTTGCTGATAATGATGATGGTAAAGAGACAGCTATTTTCCTGAACAAATCATTTGCCAGTTTTCATTCCCATAATGCTTATGCTATAGGGTTTGATGATTCAATGAGAGACGATACGATATTTCAAAACGATGATGTCCAGTCGATATTCGGGCACAAGTCCATCTATAAAATCCTTAATTATGCTTGGCTAGATGAAAACAATAGCCGTTATACATTGCGATACAATGTAGGTGTAAATCAAGATTATCATGAGTTTTCTTATCGCCCCCCTAGTGATGATAACAACGGTACTTTAGTGGTACCTGAAAACAGGGAGTATATTTATCCTTGGGTCGGTGTCAGCTATATCGAAAAAGACTTTAAAAAATTAACCAATATTCATTTGATTTCTCAAATTGAAGACTTCAACCATGGGCTACAAATTTCTACAACACTCGGCTTTGGTCAAGATGAAAGTAGAGAGGATCAAATGACATTGTTCAGTGTTGATATTAATAAAGGCTATGACATTCATAACGATGGGGTTTTATTACTTGAAGCAAGTTTAGATAGTGATATTTTCATGGAATCAAGTAACAGGTTTTTGTTCGAGTTTTCGGGTGAATATTTTTATACTCTTACCGAAAGCTTCGGCCTGTATTTAAATAACCACAATATTTATAGTAAAAATCAATATATTGACCGACCTGTTACGATAGGTGGTAATGAAAGACTTAGAGGATATCCCCTTCAGTACCAGCACGGTAGTAAAAGTATTATGTTTAACTCTGAGCTTAGATACTATCCACAATTGAATATATTAAAGTTATTTGAGGTGGCTGGTGTCGCATTTTTTGATGCCGGTAAGGCCTTTGGTGAAGCAACAGCTAAAAATATTGAAGAGGGTTGGTTGCAATCTGTAGGTGTCGGTTTACGATTTTTTTCTCCTCATGCGGGGAAAGCAAGTGTAATACACCTTGATTTTGCTTTCCCACAATCAGACAACCCCGATATGGATAAATTCGCCATACGTGTTGAGGCTAAAAAATCTTTCTAGCTCCTACCACATAATCAAACTAGCACTTAGGAGCTAAATAACCTTTATAATAAACGCTTAAGCACACGGTCTATTTGCGTGATTTTTATTTTTTTAAGCAGCTTTTGAGGCTTTTCAGGGTAATCTGTAATACTCTCAATTTCTGAGTAATGATTTAGTTTTTGAGTATGTTCAAAAATAGCTTCTACTTCTTCGGCTACTTTAGACTTTAAAACACCACTAGGATCATCTAATAATAACCCATTCTCTAGATCTAACGCCCAAGCCCTAGGGTTTAAGTTACTGCCTGTTAATAAGTGAAAACGTTCATCAGCAATAATTCCTTTTAAATGAAAACTATTATTTTCATGTTTCCATAAGTTAATGGTTAACAAACCGCTATCGATAAAAGACTGATACCGCTTCACAAAACGCTGTAATAGCATTTCATAAACATAAGGGACAATTCCTATAAAACTAAATTGTTCGTCATCATCTACAAAAAAGTCGTTAGCTGTTTTATCTCCAACAACCATCGTAACTTTCACTCCTCTTTTTAATGCTCTAATTACATCTCTTGCAAGAACAGGAGGAAGATTAAAGTAAGGCGTAAAAATTAAAGCTGACTTTTGACTGTTTTGAATAACTTTTCTAACTGCTTTATTTAACTCATTCTTACGTCGTCCGAAGCCAACTAGTGGTTCAATTGTAATCATATTGGCGCTAGAAGACTGTTGAATAGAGTGGTCGATGCTATATTTTATCTTTTTGAGCTTCGATTTAAGTTCAATAATATGGCGCTTTTGCGCAGCAGGTGAAGGTAACGTATTTTTTTTATGCGGATTTTCTTTAAGGCTTATATTTAATAAAGGGGCAAAGCCACTGTCTACAAAAACTTTCTGGGCATACTGACAAAAGCTCGTTGCTAAACTTTCGCTTTGAATTTGATAATAACGATCTAAGCGATACCTTTCGCCTTGATGCATATAAATATCATTAATACTCGCGCCGGTATAAAGCAAGTTGTTATCAAATACCATGCCCTTTAGGTGTAACACACCAAAGACTTCTTTATTTTTTACAGCAACACCATAAATATTAATTTTTTGATCGTAATGATCAGCTAAATCTAAATACAAAGCGCGATTGCCTAAGCTTTCTTTTTCACCTATTAAACCTCGCTGTCCTCGGTGATAATCAATAAATACTTTAATATCAAGATCAGGGTGATTTTTTTTAGCTTTGTAAAGGGCGTGCAAAACTTCACGTCCCGCTTCATCATCTTGCAAGTACAGTGCTGTTATATAGATTCGCTGCTGAGCGTTCTTAATTAATGACAATACTGTTTGCTTATATAGTTTAGCTGAAGGGATGATAGATATATCATCGCTACTGACTAAAATTTTATTACCTAATGTCGTCAATTTTATTTTCTTTTATTTATATACGATTAAGGAAGTATAGCCATGTTTCTGTCAGCTTTATAGTATTTTGCGGTGACTTTGGTGAAAAAAAACATCAGAGATAAGAGGGAAATAAAAAGAAGCGCTAAATAGCGCCACTTTAGTATTCTTTGAAGGGGGGTGTTGCGTACTAAATCACCATAGCTAATTCTGCAGCCTGTCTGATTGCACGTTTAGCATCCAATTCAGCTGCAACACTTGCACCACCGATAAGATGAACTTTCATGCCTCCTTCTTCAAGGGATGTTTGTAAATCTCGATTTGACTCTTGACCAGCACAGATAATGATATTATCCGCTGCGATAAGTTGTTCTTCGCCATCAACTTCAATAATTAGACCGTCATTTGTTACTTCTTTATAGGTTGCGCCAGCAACCATATTTACACCATGTTTGAGGAGATTAGCTCTATGTACCCAGCCAGATGTCTTACCTAAGCCTTTACCAACTTTCGTTGACTTACGTTGTATTAAGGTAACTTCTCGTTGTGCTTTTGGCTTATCCATGGAGTTAGCATCAATCAATGCGCCACCATTTTGGTAGCCTTTATCGACGCCCCATCCTTTAAGCCAAGCATCTCTAGTCTCAACATTTGTCGTAGCTGCAGAGCCTATATGATCTTCAACTAAATAAGAAGCAACATCAAAGCCTATTCCACCAGCACCAATGATGGCCACTTTATCACCGACAAACGCCTTTTCTTTTAGTACTTGCAAGTAACTCATTACCTTAGGATTATCAATTCCCTTAATCTCAAGTTTTCTTGGTTTAATGCCTGTCGCTAGAATAACTTCATCAAAACCTGCGTTAAGTAACTCTTGCGCTGTTTTTTCTACATTTAAATGCACCGGCACACTTAACAATGAAAGCTGCTTATTAAAGTAGCGCAAGGTTTCAAAAAACTCTTCCTTGCCAGGGACTTGTTTAGCGACATTGAATTGCCCACCAATTTCACTAATTTTATCAAAAATTTCTACTTTATGTCCTCGCTGTGCTGCATAGACACTAAAAGCAAGCCCTGCCGGACCAGCACCTATAACAGCTAACTTTTTACTTGTGGGTGTTTTCTCAAACGACAATTCTGTTTCATAACAAGCAACTGGATTTACCAGACAAGAAGCTCTTTTTTGTTGAAATACATGATCCAAACAAGCTTGATTACAACCAATACAAGTATTAATCTCATCAGATTTATTGGCTGCAGCTTTATTAACAAAATCTGCATCTGCAAGGAAAGGTCTAGCCATTGAAACCATATCAGCTTGCCCGCTAGCTAAAATCTCTTCTGCGACTTCCGGCGTATTAATTCTATTTGTAGTAACTAAAGGAATGCTTACTTCCTTCTTCATTTTTTCAGTAACCCAAGTAAACGCGGCTCTTGGGACAGAGGTTACAATAGTAGGTACACGTGCTTCATGCCAACCGATACCTGTGTTAATTATAGTAGCGCCAGCTTTTTCAACAGCTTTAGCCATGGTCACAACTTCATCCCAAGTATTGCCACCATCAACTAAATCTAGCATTGATAATCTAAAGATAATGATGAAATTTTCACCTACTTTAGCTCGCACAGCTTTAATCGTCTCGATTGCTAAGCGCATGCGATTTTCAATACTTCCGCCCCATTCATCTGAACGTTTATTTGTTCTTAAACAAGCAAATTGATTGATTAAATAACCTTCACTTCCCATGATTTCGACACCGTCATAACCCGCTTTAGCAGCTAAATGAGAAGCATAAGCATAATCTTTTATGGTGCCTTTAATTTGTCGTGTCGACATGGCTTTAGGGGTAAAAGGAGAAATGGGTGACTTTATTTTACTTGGTGCAACAGCAAATGGATGATAACCGTAACGTCCCGTATGCAGTAATTGCAAACAAATTTTAGTTGGATATTTATGCACCGCTTCTGTGACTTGTTTATGTTTTTTAACATGCCAAAAATGACTTAATTCACTACCAAAAGGCTCTATTCTGCCTCGTAAATTGGGGCTTACACCACCGGTTACAATAAGCCCAACACCGCCTTTGGCTCGTGCCTCATAAAAAGCGGCTAATTTAGAAAAACCATGTTTTTCTTCTTCTAGCCCTGTATGCATCGACCCCATTAAAGTACGATTGGATAATTGGGTGAACCCTAAATCTAGAGGCTCTAATAAATGCGGAAAAGGTGTGGAAGATGACATACATACTCGCTTATTGGTCTAACCAGTGGAAAATAACAATTTACTGTCTTTTATGGAAAATAACAAGTTTTACTCGAAAGTGCTTTGAGGTGTTTGTTATGAAAACATTACACCCAGCCAAAAAATCATCTAAACCATTTAAGTTTTATGTTAATTTATATGAACCAAAGTATGCTCTAGAAAAGGTGAAACGAACTTTAATTACCTCTTAAAGCTGTTTTTATTTTTTCAAAATCTACTAAGTTCATATCAACTTTCAGGTAAGCAATTTGTTTACTTTCATTGAGACGTTCATTATCACTCATTATGGTTGCTTCAATAATCCCTGGCATATTAGCTAGAACTTCAGCAACCTGTTCTGCTTGTTCTGATGAAGTAATATTAGTATCGAAACTAAAATTTTTCGATTTTTTTAAAGGCGACATACCTGAACTCAAAATTACCCATAAAGCGCATATTATAGCCATGACAAGGAAGATACTTTGCTCTCCAAAAGTTGTGGCCAGTAGTCCTCCTAAAATACCACCAACGAAAGCACCGAAAAACTGACTACTCGCGTATATTCCCATAACCGTCCCTTTTACTCCTGCTGGTGCAATACGGGACAAAATGGAGGGCATGGTCGCTTCTAAATAATTAAAAGCAGTAAAAAACAACACCGTTGAAAAAATTAAGGTTCCAATACCTAAGGGGAAAAGCCATAACATGAATAATGCGGCACAGAGTAATGCTACCGATGCACTAAACATTTGCGTTTCTTTTTGTTTTTTTATAGCAAAAATCATGAAGGGTACCATTAAAAAGAACGAGCCTATTAATGTAGGTAAATAAATTTTCCAATGGCTATCTAATGCTATACCGCTTGCGACAAATTGTTTTGGTAACGTAACAAAACAGGCTGTTAGCGCCATATGAAGAATAAATACACCTACATTTAATCGTGACAAGTCAGGGTGGCGAATTAAATGCATTATTTGGCTGGGCAAAGCAACGTTATCACCACGAGGAGCTTTATTGGTTGAATAAGGAACCGCAAACTGTATCAAGCCCATAGCCATAACAGTTAAAATAGCTATAAACCAAAACAAACCACTTAAACCAAAATTTTCAGCCACTATAGGGCCTAAAATCATTGCAAAGGTAAATGAAAGGCCTATAAACATTCCTATCGTAGCCATAACTTTAGGACGTTGCTCTTCTCTCGTTAAATCAGCTGCTAATGCTAAAGTAGCACTAGCAATAGCTCCCATACCTTGTATAGCACGGCCTATAACAACACCGTAAATACTCGTAGACATGGCTGCAATAGCGCTACCGATAAGAAAAACAATAAGACCTGCAAGAATAACTGGTTTTCGGCCAAACTTATCCGACATAATGCCCATCGGTATCTGAAAAATAGCTTGCGTTAAACCATAAGCGCCTATGGCCAACCCAACCCATAATGGGCTATAGCCGACAAGTTGCTCTCCGTAGATGGCAAAGACAGGTAGTATCATAAAAAGACCAAGCATACGCACGCCAAAAACACTGGCTAGCGAAAAAGCTGCTTTTTTCTCAATAAGATTTAAACCTGAGTTACTCATAACAATTATGTACCTAATATAGAAATGCGAATTAAAAGAAGTTTATCATGATTAAAGGCGATTTATCTATGATACTTTTTGCTTAGCTGTTTGGGGTTATACGAAATTTATGTCATAATCTCTGGCTGGTCATTGCGTAATCAACAGTAGATTAAAAGATGAAAAATATCGAAGTTAGAGGGGCTAGAACCCACAATTTAAAAGACATTAGCCTAACCATACCGCGTGATAAACTCATTGTTATCACAGGGCTTTCTGGTTCAGGGAAATCATCACTTGCTTTTGATACTTTGTACGCTGAAGGGCAAAGAAGGTATGTAGAGTCACTTTCTGCCTATGCTCGTCAGTTTTTGTCTTTAATGGAAAAGCCCGACGTGGACCATATTGAAGGCTTATCGCCAGCTATCTCTATTGAACAGAAATCTACTTCGCACAACCCACGTTCCACCGTTGGTACAATCACCGAGATATCTGACTACCTAAGATTGTTATATGCTCGTGTAGGCGAACCTCGATGCCCAGATCA
The DNA here is from genome assembly GCA_049607625.1 of Colwellia sp. Taxonomy (GTDB): domain Bacteria; phylum Pseudomonadota; class Gammaproteobacteria; order Enterobacterales; family Alteromonadaceae; genus Colwellia. The sequence continues at coordinate 34,995 of JBMYWR010000008.1, read as the reverse complement.
TCATATTCCTCTTGCAGCACAGACCATTTCACAAATGGTAGATAAAGTTTTGGCCCTTGAAGCGGGTACAAAAGTTATGCTACTTGCCCCTGTTTTACAAGACAGAAAGGGTGAGCATACTAAGTTATTAGAAAACTTAGCTGCACAGGGTTTTATTAGAGCTAGAATCGATGGCTCAGTTTGTGACTTATCTGATCCTCCGCCTCTCGATTTACATAAAAAGCACACTATTGAAGTGGTTGTCGACCGTTTTAAAGTGCGTGATGATATTCAATTACGTTTATCAGAGTCATTTGAAACTACCCTAGGCTTAACATCAGGTACCGCAAAGGTAGCCTTTATGGATGAGCCTGACAAAGCAGAGCTTGTTTTTTCAGCTAATTTTGCTTGTCCTCAGTGTGGCTATAGCATGCAAGAGCTTGAGCCAAGGCTCTTCTCTTTTAATAACCCCGCAGGTGCATGTCAAACCTGTGATGGCCTAGGTATACAACAATTTTTTGATGAAAAACGTGTCATAGCTAACGATGAATTAAGCTTGTCAGGTGGTGCAATTAGAGGCTGGGATAAAAGAAACTTTTATTATTTCCAAATGCTGCAAGCACTAGCAACCCATTTCGGTTTTAAAGTAGATATTCCCTTTAAAGATCTCGATAAAAAATACCAAGACGTTATTTTAAAAGGCAGTAAAGAAGAAATAGAATTTAAGTATATGAATGATCGCGGTGATGTGGTTGTTCGCAAGCACGCCTTTGAAGGCATATTAAACAATATGCAAAGGCGCTATAAAGAAACTGAGTCGAATGCCGTCAGAGATGAATTATCAAAATACTTAAATAGTCAAAACTGCCCTGATTGTAACGGCAGTCGTTTACGTTTAGAAGCAAGAAATGTTTTCATTGGCGATATGCCTATCACCAATGTATCTGAATATGCTATTGCGGATGCACTCGCATTTTTCGAAGGGCTCAACTTAACGGGTCAAAAAGGGCAAGTTGCTGAAAAAATTCTAAAAGAAATTAATGAACGCCTAGGGTTTCTTGTTAATGTTGGCCTTAATTATTTAAATTTATCACGCGGGGCTAATACCTTATCTGGTGGTGAAGCTCAGCGAATCCGTTTAGCTAGTCAAATTGGTGCTGGTTTAGTCGGTGTAATGTATGTTCTAGATGAACCTTCTATTGGCTTGCACCAACGAGACAATGAAAGATTACTCTCTACCTTAATTCATCTTCGCGACCTAGGTAATACGGTGATTGTGGTTGAGCATGATGAAGATGCCATTCGAGCTGCAGATTTTGTTGTCGATATTGGCCCAGGAGCGGGTGTGCATGGCGGTAATATTATTGCTCAAGGCACTGTTGATGATATTTTAGCTTGTAAAGACTCACTAACGGGCAAATACCTTTCTGGTGTTGAAAAGATAGACATTCCTACCAAGCGTAATCCTTTCGACGCAAAGTCTCTTGTTGAATTGAAAGGCGCGAGTGGTAACAACTTAAAAAATGTTGATTTACAAATTCCGACCGGCTTAATGACTTGCATTACCGGCGTTTCTGGCTCTGGTAAATCAACTTTAATTAACGATACGCTTTATAAACTGGCACACATTGAACTAAATGGCGCTACGTTAGATGAGCCTTCTCCATATGAATCGATTACTGGTTTAGAGCTTCTCGATAAAGTTATTGATATTGACCAAAGCCCTATTGGCAGAACGCCTCGTTCAAACCCAGCGACTTACACAGGAATTTTCACTGCCATTCGCGATATATTTGCTGCCACTCAAGAGTCTCGCTCACGCGGTTATAAAGCAGGACGTTTTAGTTTTAATGTAAAAGGTGGTCGGTGTGAAGCATGTCAAGGTGATGGTTTAATAAAGGTAGAAATGCACTTTTTACCAGATGTTTACGTACCTTGTGATGTTTGTAAAAGTAAGCGCTACAATCGTGAAACATTAGAAATTTTATACAAGGGTAAGAATATCCATGAAGTATTGGATATGACCATTGAAGATGCTTTTGGCTTCTTTAATGCCATCCCTGCAGTAAAACGTAAATTACAAACCTTACTCGATGTTGGCTTAGGCTATATAAAACTGGGTCAGTCAGCAACGACCTTATCCGGCGGTGAAGCGCAGCGAGTTAAGCTATCAAAAGAGCTCTCTAAACGTGATACCGGTAAAACACTTTATATATTAGATGAGCCTACAACTGGTCTACATTTTCATGATATAAAACAGCTTCTTGAGGTGATTCATCGTTTACGTGATCACGGTAATACTTTAGTGGTTATTGAGCATAACTTAGATGTGGTGAAAACGGCTGATTGGGTCATTGATCTTGGTCCTGAGGGTGGCTCTGGCGGTGGTGAAATTCTAGTAACAGGCACACCTGAAGATATTTGTAAGCACCCTACTTCGCATACAGCTAAATTTTTAAAGGATATGTTGTAAAATGTTTAAGGTTGAATGTACTAGCAGGCTTAGTTTTCGTTTAATGGATAAAAACGACGCTGAAGCTTTATGGTTAATCGACCAAGACCCAGAAGTAATGCACTTTCTTAACGGAGGAAAGCCAAGCACAAAAACAGACATAAACGAGATTATGATACCTCGTATGCTGTCTTACCGAGATGAAAATAAAGGCTGGGGCATCTGGCAGGTCTGTGATGTTGACACGCAGGAATATCTTGGCTGGGTTCTTGTAAGACCGATGAACTTTTTCAGTGATGAGCCAAACTATGAAGATATCGAACTTGGTTGGCGATTTTTCAAAAATGCCTGGGGCAAAGGTTATGCGAGTGAAGCAGCTAAAGCTTTAACCCATGCTATTGCCAGCCAAAGCGATCCCAAGTTTGTTTCTGCACTAGCAGTTGAAGAGAACTTAGCTTCTATCGGCGTGATGAAAAAAATAGGTATGCGCTTTAAAAACAAGTATCTGCACACTGACCCCATTGGCGATTTTCCAGCTGTACACTATCAAAAGCCTATAAACTAGCTTTGTTAATAAGGCTCTGCTTCGATTAGTTTTGACACAGCTAGCTTTCAATACTCAGGCTTTAAAAGGTAATGCTGTCCTCTTTTAAGCTTTTATGTCTACTGACAACATTAACTCAACCTTTAATTCAACCTTTAATTGGCATCAAACGTCGTTCAAGTTTCATACAAAAGTCTAATATCAATAATACAACGCTCATCTTAAGATAAGGTTATTCAACCCAACCAGGATAAGCTTAAGATGAATGCTAATACCTTGAATACTGAAATCAGCCCTTTATGGGAAGAACATTGGATTAAGCAGTCGCAACAGCTCAGCTGGTTTAGAAAACCAAAAATAACCTTATCAAATAGTCAAAACGATTGGCCACAATGGTTTCCTGATGGTGAACTGAATACATGCTATCTTGCACTCGATTATCATATTGAACAAGGGCGTGGAGAAGACACCGCTTTAATATATGACTCGCCTGTCACCAACACAAAACAAAAGTTTTCTTATAACAAGCTTAAAGAAGATGTTTCAAAGTTTGCCTATGTACTGCAACAACAAGGTGTAACTAAGGGCGACCGCGTAATTATTTATATGCCTATGATTCCTCAAGCGGTCATTGCCATGTTAGCGTGTGCAAGAATAGGTGCTATACACTCAGTCGTTTTTGGAGGTTTTGCGGCTAAAGAACTAGCTATTCGCATTGACGATGCAACCCCCACTTTGATTGTAAGCGCCAGCTGTGGTGTTGAAGTAGATAAATTAATTCCCTATAAACCTTTATTAGACAATGCCATTTCTCTTGCAAGTCATAAGGTTAGGCGTTGTATTATTTATCAAAGAGCACAACTTCACGCATCATTAGAAAAAAATAGAGACTACAACTGGCAAACCTTGATGAGAGAAGCCAGAGAAATTCCTCCTGTAGCATTAAAAAGTACTGATCCGCTTTACATTCTTTATACTTCGGGAACCACTGGCTCACCCAAAGGAGTCGTGAGAGATAATGGTGGGCATGCTATAGCAATGCTTTATAGTATTAAACATGTTTACGGTATGAAAAACAATGATACCTTTTGGGCGGCTTCTGATGTGGGTTGGGTAGTGGGCCACTCTTATATTGTTTACGCCCCATTAATGGCCGGTTGCAGTACTATTTTATACGAAGGTAAGCCTATAAAAACACCCGATGCAGGTGCTTTTTGGCGGGTATGTGAAGAGTACAATGTGACTGTATTATTTAGTGCTCCTACGGCATTTAGAGCGATTGCAAAAGAAGATCCGCAAGGGAATTTAATTAAAAACTATCGTTTATCTCACTTACAGCGATTATACCTTGCCGGTGAACGTTTAGATCCCGCAACCTATCATTGGTTGAAAGATAAAACTGGCTTACCAATTATCGACCATTGGTGGCAAACTGAAACAGGTTGGCCTATTGCGAGTACACCTTTTAGTTATGAAAATGGCCACCTGTTAAAAGAAACCAAAGCGGGTTCAGCCGGTCTGCCAGTTCCTGGCTTTCAAGTTGAAATTTTAGACAGTAACAACCAACCTCTTCCGAGCAACACACAAGGCGTTGTTGCTATTAAACTACCTTTACCACCTGGTTGTTTAATGGGGATATATCAAAATGATGCGAGGTTTGAGTCTAGCTATCTTAACGCACACCCTGGTTATTACACCACAGGAGATGGTGGTTATATTGATAAAGATGGTTACCTTTTTATCATGGGGCGAACAGACGATATTATCAATGTAGCAGGACACCGTTTATCTACAGGGGAAATGGAAGAGGCGCTTTCAAGCCATAGTGCTATTGCCGAGTGTGCTGTTATTGGCATTCATGACGACTTGAAAGGGCAAGTCCCTTTTGGATTAGTGACGATAAAAAATGGTATTACAGAAACAGCGGATGAGCTCAAGCGTAACTTTAAAGAATTAGTTCGAGAAGACATTGGCAAAATTGCTTCTTTAAAAGAGGTTGTCATTGTTGAGCGACTTCCTAAAACACGTTCAGGAAAAATATTAAGAAAAACCTTACGACAAATGATTGATGGCCAAAACGTAGAAGTCCCTTCAACGATTGATGACCCAGAAATAATCGAAGAAATCACTGAGCAATTAGCAAGATATAATTGCTCGGTTTAAAAGGCCTTCTTTGATGCCAATTCAAAGTTTAGTATAAGCTTAGGTAATACAAAGCCTAGGCGTTGTTAATTTTTTGCTGTTTTAGTAGAGCCGGCAACGGCTTTATTAATTTCAGTCATTTCTTCATGAGTTAAATCGCGCCACTGCCCTGGCTTTAAAGCGCCTAATTCAACACTCATAATACGATTACGCTTAAGCTTTTTCACATCATAATCAAGATATTCACACATACGCCTTATCTGTCTGTTAAGGCCTTGCGTTAAAATAATGCTAAACACAAATTTGCTTTTAACACGAACAATACACGGTTTAGTAATTGTACCTAAGATTGGAACGCCTTTAGACATTCTTTGAATAAAACGCTCACTAATAGGCTTATCTACTGTTACGGTATATTCTTTATCGTGAGCATTTTCAGCGCGCAATATTTTATTAACAATATCGCCGTCACTGGTAAGAAAGATTAAACCTTCTGACGGTTTATCTAAACGACCAATGGGAAAAATACGCTCTTTATGACCTATTGCATCAATAATATTGCCTCGTACATGTTTCTCTGTTGTACAAGTAATACCGATAGGCTTGTTGTAAGCAATATAAATACGATCCGCTTTATTTTCAGGTGAAGCCTCAATAACTTTACCGTCAACTTCGACAACATCACCGAGTTGCACCTTCGTACCAAGTTCAGGAATTTTTCCATTAATAGTGACACGGTTCTCTTCAATTAGCTTGTCAGCGCCTCTCCTTGAGCTAAAACCAGACTCACTAATGTATTTATTTAAGCGCTTTTCAATTTTTGCCGACATAGATGTTATCTTTTCGCAATGCGTGTTAATCAATAGACTTTGTATTATACACAATGGTTTGTCTACTCACCACAGCGCTTTCGATTTAGGGCAACATCGGTCAACCAACGCTAGCATTTTACGTTATCAAGATTATACTTGTAGTTTTAATACCAACTCCATTAATTAAGTACGCTACTTTTTTAATTAAAAACAAACAGATAATGACTAGACTTGGTATAACACATTATAAAAAGATTTTTTATGCTTATTTTTGCTCATAGAGGCGCTAGTGGTTTAGCTCCTGAAAATACGTTGAAAGCTATACAATTAGCTATTGAAGAAAATTCAGACGCTATTGAGATAGACTTACACGAAGTGGATGGGAAGATTGTCATTCTGCACGATAGGTGGTTGCATTTAACCACTTCTGGCAAAGGCTTAGTCCATAAACAGCGATTCGAATACATAGAACAATTAACAGCGGGCGAAGGTGAAAAAATTCCAACCCTTGATGAAATATTTTCGCTCGTTGCAGGTCGATGCCAAATCAACCTAGAATTAAAAGGCATTGAAAATACTGATCTGTTATTTGACTATATTGATAATGCTATAGCAAAGAAACAATTAAAAACTGAAGACCTTATTCTTTCTTCTTTTGACCACCAATTGCTTCACCGAATAAACCAGCTCAGACCTGAATTTTTAATTGGCGCCCTTGCTGCTGCTATTCCTTTAAATTATGCAGAGTTTGCAAGCCGATTAAATGCCTATTCAGTTCACCTTAATATTAATTTTATTTCACCAGCGTTTGTACAAGACGCGAAAAAAAGAGGGTTAAAAGTATTTGTTTATACTGTTGATGAACCGGAAGATATTTTGATGATGAAAGCGCTGGAAGTTGATGGCATTTTTGCTAACTTCCCCGCACGTGCTAGAGCTTTATACCAGCAAAGCCTAGATGGTAGGTAACCTGAATTCGGCTTAACGCATGCTTCTCTAGCAGCTATTTCTTAAACCGAGTTTAGGTTAAATAAATTTAGCGAGTGCCTATTTTGAAGTTACGGCAAAATAGAAAAAGAAACTCACTAAACCTTTACACTATTCGAAAATTTTAAAGTGTTTTTTGCCCGTTTTGTATTAAACCATTTAATGGGTTTACACCGTACTGGTAACATAATTCAGCTGGTTGGTTAATATCCCATAGCGCTATATCTGCATCATAACCTACCTTTAACTGCCCTTTCGATGATGCGAGTCCAAGTGCTTTTGCGCCATGACAAGTTACCCCAGCAAGCGCTTCAGCAGGTGTTAGCCTAAAGAAAGTACAAGCCATATTTAGCATAAGTTGTAATGAACAAATAGGCGATGAACCAGGGTTTACATCTGTTGCAATAGCCATATTTACGTTGTATTTACGTAGTAAATCCACAGGTGGTAACTGAGTTTCTCGTAAAAAATAGAATGCACCGGGTAATAAAACTGCCGTCATATCTGCCTCACTCATCGCTTTTACACCGGCTTCAGATAGAAACTCAATATGATCTGAAGACAATGCGTTGTAACTAGCTGCGAGCTGCGTACCACCCAAATCTGATAATTGTTCTGCATGCACTTTAATATTTAAACCATGGTTTTTGGCTGCTGCAAAAACACGTTCAGTTTGCGCTAAATCAAAACCAATATTCTCACAAAATACGTCAACCGTATCTGCCAGTTCATTTTCAACTACTTTTGGCATCATGTCATTACAGACAAGATCTATATAACCGTCTGGATCATCTTTATATTCTAGTGGTAGTGCATGTGCGCCTAAAAAAGTACGCCTGATGGTTACCGGTAATTTCGTTTCAAGTGCTTTAGCGACTCTCAACATTTTCAACTCATTCTCTACATCTAAACCATAGCCAGATTTAACTTCTACTGTGGTGACACCTTCGTTATGCAATGCAGTTAAACGCTTAAGAGCACTTGCAAGAAGTGTATCTTCACTTGCATTTCGCGTTGCATTCACCGTCGATACAATACCACCGCCCGACTCGGCGATTTCTTGATAACTTTTACCCTGTAAACGCATCTCAAATTCGTTAGCCCGTTGACCACCAAAAACTATATGAGTGTGACAATCAACAAGTCCTGGCGTTACCCATTTACCTTGCCCATTAATGACCTCAACCTTGTTTTCATCAAAATTAGGTACATCTTCTTGCTTACCAAGCCAAACAATTTTGCCATCAGATATAGCAATAGCGCCCATTAAGATTTCACCATAACTACGACTTCCATCAGTCATTGTAGCTAAGTTCACGTTAGTAAGTAGAGTTTGCCATGTGGTTGTTTCAGAAGGTTTAGTAAACGAATTCATCTTGTTTCCAATAATTAGAAGCGGTAATCAGCTAGGAAAATTTACGCTAGCTTAACTTAGCCTTTAAGAATAAGCAATAGTTGTATATACAACCTTGCTTTTTACTTAAGATTGTGTAATTGTATATACAAGTTAACCAACATAAAACTGATTTATTGTATGACTACAATTCAAAAGACAGAAAAAAAGCAGTTGCCTAAGTATAGTATTATCAAGCAACATTTGTGTAAAAAAATTGAATCCGGTCAATGGCCAGAGCATTATAAAGTCCCTTCTGAAAACGAACTGACTAAACAATTTGACGTTAGTCGAATGACCGCAAGACGTGCTCTACAAGAATTAACAGAAGAAGGTGTGTTAGTTCGTTCACAAGGCTCAGGTACTTTTGTGGCAACGCTAAAATCCCAATCTTCTCTTTTAGAAATCAGAAATATTAGCGATGAAATAACCGCAAGAGGCCATGAACACACAGCAAAACAGCTCGCCTTAAAGTCTATTGCAGTAACCGAACAAATATCCATACTTTTCAATTTAAAGAATAATGAACACGTTTATTATTCTGAAATTCTTCACTTTGAAAATGGCGAGCCTATTCAGTTAGAACAACGTTATGTTAACGCATCACTTGTGCCTGAGTATTTATTACAAACGTATACTGAAATAACGCCACATGAATACTTATCAAATGTAGCGCCTTTGACTGAGGCCACCCATGAGGTTGAAGCCATTTTACCTGATGAATATACCATCGAACTATTAAATATCGAAAAGCCTACGGCCTGCTTGCAGGTCAAACGTCGAACTTGGTCACGCAAGGGTGTGGTCAGTTTTGCGATTTTAACATCCCCTGGTGATAAATATCGCCTCGGTGGACATTTAACTTTTAATTAAATCAATACGCAATTATTAAGCGAAATAAGTATTGTTGGACTAGGCTATTTATAGTTTAGGCACAATCAATGTTGATGATTTAAAGCCGTTTAAAGGAAACATTATGAGTACTTCAAATTTAAATAAACGATTAGATACAAGCCGTGTAATTAAGGCTGATCATGGTAGTCAAATAACCACAAAAAGTTGGTTAACAGAAGCTGCTAAGCGTATGCTGATGAATAACCTAGACCCAGAAGTTGCCGAACACCCACAGTCATTAGTTGTCTATGGTGGCATAGGCAGAGCGGCACGTGATTGGCAATGTTTCGATAAAATTATTGAAGTGTTAGAGCGTTTAGAAGATGACGAAACATTAATGGTTCAATCGGGTAAGCCTGTTGGCGTATTTAAAACGCATAGCAATGCACCGCGCGTTCTTATCGCCAACTCAAACCTTGTTCCTAACTGGGCTAACTGGGAACACTTTAACGAATTAGATAAAAAAGGTCTTATGATGTACGGTCAAATGACCGCTGGTTCATGGATCTACATTGGTTCTCAAGGTATCGTTCAAGGTACTTACGAAACATTTGTCGCTATGGCGAAACAACATTTCGGTGGTGACTCTAAAGGTAAGTGGGTACTTACTGGCGGTTTAGGTGGCATGGGTGGTGCACAACCTCTTGCAGCCACTATGGCTGGTTATTGTGCACTTGTTGTAGAGTGTGATGAAACCCGCATCGATTTCCGTATTAAAACACGTTACGTAGATAAAAAAGCAACAAGCCTAGATGAAGCATTAAAAATGATTGATGATGCGACCGCTAAAGGTGAAGCGATTTCTGTTGGTTTATTAGGAAATGCTGCTGATGTATTCCCTGAACTTGTCAAACGAGGCATAACACCTGATGTTGTAACAGACCAAACGTCTGCCCATGACCCACTTAATGGTTATTTACCACAAGGTTGGACAATGGATTACGCTGCTGAAATGCGCTTAAAAGATGAAGCTGCAGTAGTAAAAGCTGCTAAGCAATCAATGGCTATTCAAGTTCAAGCGATGTTAGATTTGCAAGCTGCGGGATCTGCAACAACCGATTACGGTAATAATATTCGTCAAATGGCGTTAGAAGAAGGCGTAGAAAACGCTTTTGACTTCCCTGGTTTTGTGCCTGCTTATGTTCGTCCTTTATTCTGTGAAGGTGTTGGTCCATTCCGCTGGGTTGCATTATCTGGCGACCCTGAAGATATCTATAAAACAGATGCTAAAGTTAAAGAGTTAATTCCAGACAACCCACATTTACATAACTGGCTAGATATGGCGAGAGAGCGAATTGCTTTTCAAGGCTTACCTTCAAGAATTTGTTGGGTTGGTTTAAAAGACCGTGCACGTTTAGCTTTAGCTTTTAACGAAATGGTAAAAAATGGCGAGTTATCTGCCCCTGTTGTTATAGGTCGAGACCACTTAGATTCTGGCTCAGTTGCTTCACCAAACCGTGAAACTGAAAGTATGCTTGATGGCTCTGATGCTGTATCAGATTGGCCGTTACTTAATGCCCTACTCTCAACTTCAGGCGGTGCTACTTGGGTAAGCCTTCATCACGGTGGTGGTGTTGGTATGGGCTTTAGCCAACATTCAGGCATTGTCATTGTTGCCGACGGTACTGATGAAGCAGAGCAGCGCCTAGGTCGTGTTTTATGGAATGACCCTGCAACGGGTGTAATGCGTCACGCTGATGCGGGTTACGACATTGCGATTAACTGCGCTAAAGAGCAAGGCCTAGACTTACCAATGATTGACGGCGCAAACGGCAAATAAAGATTTAATGCGAATTATTTGATAGTTCGCACTTATATCAGCTTCATAAAATGGAACTGGTATTAACTATTGAGAGAAAATATTATGACTACAATCCATGAATTAAATATTGTACCCGGTGAATTAAGCCTTGCTCAATTACGTGCTGTAAGCCGTTATGATGGTATTCAATACAGTTTAGATAAAGGGGCTTTTGAAGAAATCAATAAAAGCGCCGAAGCTGTACAACAGGTTATTAAAGACAATCGTGTTGTTTACGGAATTAATACCGGTTTTGGTTTATTAGCTAGCACGCGTATTAAAACAGACGAATTAGAGTTATTACAACGCTCTATTGTACTTTCACACTCTGCAGGTTTTGGCGAGTATATGGAAGATGCTACCGTTCGTTTAATGATGGTTTTAAAAATAAACTCATTATCTCGAGGTTTCTCAGGTATTCGTCTAAGTGTTATTCAAGCATTAATTCAACTTTTAAATGCAGAAGTTTATCCTTGTGTTCCTAAGAAAGGCTCTGTTGGCGCATCGGGCGACTTAGCGCCATTATCTCATATGGTGCTCCCCTTACTAGGTGAAGGCGAAATGTCTTACCAAGATAAAGTTATTTCAGCTGAAGAAGGCTTAAAAATAGCTGGTTTAGAGCCATTAACGCTTGCGGCAAAAGAGGGGTTAGCTTTATTAAATGGTACACAGGCTTCTACAGCTTTCGCATTAGAAGGTTTATTTGGCGCTGAAGATCTTTACGCTGCTGGGACTGTCATTGGTTCTATTTCAGTGGAAGCTGCAATGGGAAGTAGAGCTCCTTTTGATCATCGTGTACATTTCGTTCGTGGTCAGAAAGGCCAAATTGATGCTGCAAAAGCTTACCGTCACATTCTTTCTGATAACTCTGAAATTGGTGATTCACATACCGATTGTGAAAAAGTTCAGGATCCGTATTCACTTCGTTGTCAACCACAAGTCATGGGCGCATGTTTAACCCAGATTAGACAAGCCGCTGAAGTACTTCACGTTGAAGCTAATGGTGTAACAGATAACCCACTTGTTTTTGCTAACGAAGGTGACTTCATTTCTGCAGGTAACTTTCACGCAGAGCCTGTTGCAATGGCAGCCGATAACCTCGCTATTGCTATTGCTGAAATTGGCTCTTTATCAGAGCGAAGAATGGCACTATTAATTGATGCAACTTTAAGTAAGTTACCGCCATTCTTAGTGGATAACGGTGGGGTTAACTCTGGCTTTATGATTGCGCAAGTAACCTCTGCAGCGCTTGCTTCAGAAAACAAAACGCTTGCACACCCAGCGTCTGTTGACAGTTTACCAACATCGGCTAACCAAGAAGATCATGTTTCTATGGCTGCTTTTGCTGGTCGTCGACTTGCTGATATGTATGAAAACACTAACGGCGTTCTTGCTGTTGAATATCTTGCATCTGTTCAAGGTCTTGATTTTAGAGCGCCACTAAAAGGCTCTGAACTCATTGAACAAGCTCGCGAGATTTTACGTGACAAAGTGGCGTTTTATGACAAGGATAGATATTTCGCACCAGATATTAATGAGGCTTCTGGTTTAATTTCTGACGCTTTATTTAATGACTTTATGGCTGAAGGAATATTACCAAGCTATTCATAGATAGGTCTTAAAAAAAACCTCAGCGTTTTATCACGTTGAGGTTTTTTTATTATCACTTATATCTTGTTAAGTGAAATCTTTATTCCCACTCAATTGTTGCTGGTGGCTTGCCTGAAATATCATAAACGACACGAGAAATACCATCAATTTCGTTAATAATTCGATTAGAAACTAAACCTAAAAATTCATAAGGTAAGTGCGACCAACGAGCCGTCATAAAGTCGATAGTTTCAACGCAGCGAAGTGAAACCACCCAGTCATACTTTCTTGCATCGCCCATAACACCCACAGAGCGAACAGGTAAAAAGACGGTAAAAGCTTGGCTCACTTTTTTATATAAATCGTGGTTATGCAGCTCTTCTATAAAAATTGCATCGGCACGACGTAATAAGTCAGCATATTCTTTCTTAACCTCACCTAAAATACGTACCCCAAGTCCAGGACCTGGGAATGGATGACGATAAAGCATATCGTAAGGCAGGCCTAATTCTAGACCTATTTTTCTTACTTCATCTTTAAAAAGTTCACGTAACGGCTCTACTAAGCCCATTTCCATATCGTCAGGAAGGCCGCCCACATTATGATGTGACTTAATGACATGTGCTTTACCTGTAGCAGACGCTGCAGATTCAATCACATCTGGGTAAATAGTACCTTGTGCTAACCATTTAGCGTTTTTAAGTTTATTTGACTCTTCATCAAATACATCAACAAAAACATTACCAATTATTTTACGTTTCGCTTCAGGGTCACTCTCTCCTGCTAAACGATCTAAGAATCGGTCTTCAGCATTTACATGAACAATGTTTAAACCGAAATGCTCGCCAAACATATCCATAACCTGCTCTGCTTCATTTAAGCGAAGTAAACCGTTATCGACAAATACACAGGTAAGCTTATCGCCAATGGCTCTTTGCAATAACATAGCAACAACAGACGAGTCTACGCCACCTGAAAGCCCTAAAATGACTTCGTCATCGCCAATTTGTGCTTTCATTTTAGCAACAGCATCATCAATAATTGACGCTGAAGTCCACAGTTTTTCACATTGACAGATGTTGACAACAAAGTTTTCTAAAATGCGAAGACCTTGCTTGGTATGTGTCACTTCAGGATGAAATTGAACACCATAGAACTTCTTCTCTTCATTGGCCATAGCACCATAAGCACAGCTTGGTGTTTGACCTACTTTAACGAAATCATTAGGAATACTAGCGACCTTATCACCATGGCTCATCCATACGTCTAGTAAACCATTGCCTTGTGGATTAACACTGTCTTCAACATTATTAAACAAAGCCGATTTACACACTAGCTCTACGCTTGCGTAACCAAATTCTTTATGTTCACTGCTTTCAACTGAGCCTCCAAGTTGCTCAGCCATCGTTTGCATGCCGTAACAAATGCCTAATACCGGCACGCCCGCTTGGTAAACGTATTCTGGTGCTCGTGGTGAGTTTTCTTCTGTGACTGACTCTGGACCACCAGCGAGAATAATTCCTGTAGGATTAAACCCCTTTATTTGTTCTTCTGTTACATCCCAAGACCATAGTTCACAATAAACGCCTATTTCACGCACTCGGCGTGCAATAAGTTGTGTGTATTGAGAGCCAAAATCCAATATTAGTATTCGGTGATCATGAATGTCTTTACTCATGCTTGTTTTCCTACTTTGGGTGCCCTTATAAATAAGGGGTATAAAAAATAAAAAGACTGGCGAATGCCAGTCTGACAAAAATTAATAATTTCGAGATAATTTAGAAATAGTTTAGAAATAACTTAAAGATAATTCATACCGTAATCACTTTTATAAATTATCTTCAAAAAAGCAGTAACTAACCTGTTCTATAGTTAGGCGCTTCTTTGGTAATAGTTACATCATGAACATGTGATTCACCCATTCCTGCAGAAGTTATCTTCATAAATTCAGGTTTAGTGCGCATCGTTTCTATATCTTTTGAACCTGTTAGTCCCATTGATGAACGTAAGCCGCCCATCTGCTGATGAATAATGGCGGCAACAGGGCCTTTATAAGCTATTCGTCCTTCAATGCCTTCTGGCACTAGCTTGTCAGCTTCTTGATCGGTTTTTTGGAAGTAGCGATCACTTGAGCCATCTTTTTGCGCCATAGCACCTAAAGAGCCCATGCCTCGATAAGACTTATAATAACGACCTTGATAAAGCTCTACTTCACCCGGCGCTTCTTCGGTACCTGCAAGCATGCTACCTACCATGACACAGTGAGCACCAGCCACAAGTGCCTTAGCGATATCGCCAGAAAAACGAATACCACCATCGGCAATCACAGGGATATCTGTGCCTTTAAGCCCTTCTACCGCATTGGAGATAGCCGTTAGTTGAGGTACGCCTACACCTGTTACGATACGTGTTGTACAAATTGAACCTGGGCCTATACCTACTTTAACCGCATCTACACCGGCGTCTGCCATTGCTTTTGCGCCTGCTGCCGTAGCAACATTACCCGCTATGATTTGTAAGTCTTGATATTTATCTCGAGTTTCTTTAACACGGTCAAGTACGCCTTGCGAGTGACCATGTGATGTATCTATTAATAAAACATCAACACCTGCAGCGACTAATGCGTCAATACGTTCATCAGTACCTGCGCCAACGCCTACAGCTGCCCCAACGCGTAAACGACCAAGTTCATCTTTACAAGCATTAGGTTTGTTTTCAGCTTTTTGGTAATCTTTAGCGGTAATCAAACCACGCAATTTAAACTGATTATCAACCACCAGTATTTTTTCAATACGGTTTTCATGCATTAGCCTTAAAATATCTTCCCTTGCTGCACCTTCTTTAACGGTAACAAGGTTTTCTTTTTTCGTCATTAGCACTGAAACAGGTTTGGTTAAGTCTGTTTCAAAACGTAAATCACGGCTGGTGATAATACCGATTAAGTTATTCTCTGAATCAATCACTGGAAATCCTGAAAATCCGACTTCCTTTGATTTAAGCATAACATCTTCAATGGTGGCATCAGCGCTCACCGTAATAGGGTCTGAAACAATGCCACTCTCATATTTTTTAACTTGAGAAACATTTTTAGCTTGTTCAGCGATGGTCATGTTTTTATGAATAAAACCAATACCACCTTCTTGTGCAAGTGTAATCGCTAATCGAGCCTCTGTAACTGTATCCATAGACGCAGAAATCATGGGCACATTTAAGGTGATTTTTTGGGTTAACTTGGTTTGTAAATTGGCAGTATGGGGTAAAACTTTCGAATGGGCAGGAACAAGTAGTACGTCATCGAAGGTTAAAGCTTCTTGGGCAACTCTTAGCATGGCAATATCTCTCAAGGGTGTGTGGGAGTAATATATTGCGAACGAATTCTAACTACTTTTGTCTATTAGGTAAACTGATTTATGCCAAATACGTGAAAATAACTTTTTTTAAGTGGTTTTGATTGAAAATAAATACATTAAACTAAATAATGTACCTCATCATTCAACTCAATTTTCCTTTCCTATGCGTAAACAGCACATTTTAAAAGTAAGTGAATTAACCAAAAAAGTACGCTTTTTACTTGAAAGTGAAATTAATACGGTTTGGTTAACAGGTGAAATATCCAATTTTGTTGCTGCAAGCTCTGGGCATTGGTATTTATCATTGAAAGATAGTAAGTCCCAAGTACGGTGTGCGATGTTTAAGGGGAATAATCAACGTGTTCGTATTCAAGCTAAAAATGGTCAGCAGGTACTTGTTAAAGCGAGGGTATCTTTATACGAACCTCGCGGCGATTTTCAACTAATTATTGAGCAAATGGAAGATGCTGGTGAAGGGTTATTGCGACAACAGTTCGAACAGCTCAAGCATAACCTTAACGCTCAAGGTTTATTTTCTAGCGAATACAAAAAAGCGATACCTGAACATATCAACTCAGTTGGTATTGTTACTTCGCCAACCGGCGCTGCTGTCAAAGATATTATCACTGTATTGCACAGACGCAATCCTAATATAGAAGTGATTATTTACCCTGCGTTAGTACAAGGTGAATATGCAAAAAATGATATCTGTCATGCAATTAATTTAGCGAATCAGCGCAAAGAGTGTGATGTGTTAATTGTTGGTCGTGGTGGTGGTTCATTAGAGGATTTATGGCCTTTTAACGAAGAAGACGTTGTTAGATCTATTTTCCATAGTGCTTTACCTATTATTAGCGCTGTTGGACATGAAATAGATACCACTTTAAGTGACTATGTAGCCGATTTGCGCGCTGCAACCCCTTCGGCTGCGGCAGAACTTGTGTCAAGCGATAGTCAAGAATTACGTGATAAGATTACTGGATTACGATCTAGATTATTCAATGCGAAACGTTACAATTTAATTAATTTCAGTCAGCATTATCAGCATATAAAACACCGTTTAATGCAAGTACACCCTGAGCAAAAACTCCTTGTTCAACAGCAAAAAGCAGATGAACTAACTTACCGTTTAACACAGCGAATAGAGCGTATTCTTATTGCTAAAGGCCAACAGCCTTTAAACTTAAAACAACGCCTAGCTTATTTATCGCCAGCACAAACTATCATTAAGAAAAAAGAGCAAATTAGATTGTCTGAACAAAGGCTAAAAAATACGATGAAAAATATTCTTCAACATAAAAGTGAGCGCTTTGTAAATACCATCGAGCAATTACACTTAGTTAGCCCTTTAGCTACGATTGCTAGAGGCTATGCTATTGCTCGCGATCAAAAGGAGGAGATCATCAATTCGGTTACAAAGGTTAAAACAGGTGATAAAATATCAGTTCAAGTTAATGATGGATCGTTTAAAGCGACTGTTGATTAAAGGGCTAAACTAGCTTAAATAGCTAAACGACCATTAAAGCCCATAGCCCCACTGTGGCATAATCTTTTGCTCTAAACCTAAATGGTCTAAAACTCTTCCCACCATAAAATCGACCAAATCCGTTATATCTGTTGGCTTATGATAAAAACCTGGGGCTGCTGGCATAATAACAACACCTTGTTGAGAAAGCGTTAACATGTTTTGTAAATGCAGAGTTGAGAAAGGTGTTTCTCGAACCATTAAAATTAATTGACCACGCTCTTTCATAACAACATCTGCTGCACGCTCAATTAAATTATCACTTATACCATGACTGATGGATGCTAAAGTACCTGTCGAGCAAGGGCAAACGACCATTTGTTTCGGCGCCGAAGAGCCTGAGGCAACAGGAGAAAACCATTGCTCTTTACCCAAGGCGATAATTTGCTGAGGTTTAGCATTAAACTTTTCGCTAAGAAATTGGCTAGCTTTTTCTGGTGCAGAAGGTAATTTAATTCCTGTTTCAGTATCCAATACAATACGGCCTGCACTAGAGCATAACAAAAATATTTGATAATTTGCCGCCACTAAGCACTCGAGTAGCCTTAAAGCATAAGCTGAGCCTGATGCTCCCGTAATAGCTAATGTTATTTGTTTATCAAATGTTGTCATGCTTTATCTCAGCTAAATTCGTTTAATTTTATTGTACTTAGACCACATACTTAATGCGAATGGTATTAGTGCTTAATGCTAAGCCTGTTTAGTATTTTATCATGAATACCGTAAAAACCACCATTACTCATTACCACAATGATATCTCCAGCTTCACTTTGTTCGGTTACTTTTTCCACAAGCTTTTCAATGTTTGTTTCTACAACACAAGGTACACTGCACTGGTCTTTCAAATCTGACATCGACCATTTTATCGCTTCATCTTGATATAAAAAAACTTTATCTGCATTTGATAGCGCTTTAGGCAATGTGTCTCGATGAATACCTGATTTCATTGTGTTCGATCTTGGTTCGAGTAGCGCAATTACGCGTTGATTTTTAGGTGTTTTATCATCAGATAATGCGCTAACGTCAGCGCTTTGAATCATATTTTGAACACCCAAGAGTGTCTTGGTAATAGCCGTTGGGTGATGCGCAAAGTCATCATAAACTTGAATGCCTTGCACCTCTCCACGTAATTCAAAGCGTCGTTTGGTATTTACAAAGTCTGTCAACGCTTCAATACCTACTTTACTTGGTACACCTGCATGACGAGCACTTGCTATCGCCATCAGAGCATTATCAATATTAAAATCACCAATCAAATCCCAGTCAACGCAGCCTTGTAACTCCCCATCAAAGTACACATTAAATTTCTTTCCATCTACAGAGATTTTTTCAGCCTGCCAACTTGAAAGATTGCGTTTATTATGCTTACTGTTGTTACCTTCTTTAATATCACCTTGATTCTTTGCGTTGCCATACTCACTGCTATGCTCTATAGGAGTCCAGCACCCCATTTTTAGCGTTTCATTAATAGCGTGCTCATTTTGAGGAGATAAAATTAACCCATTACTTGGCACCATTCGTATTAGGTGGTGAAACTGTTTTTGAATATCACTTAGGTCGTTAAATATGTCACCGTGATCAAACTCTAAATTATTAATGACCAATGTTCTTGGGCGGTAATGGACAAACTTTGAACGTTTATCAAAGAAAGCGGTATCGTATTCATCTGCTTCAATGACAAAAAAAGGAGACTCGCCTAGGCGTGCCGATGAACAAAAGTTTTGTGGTACGCCACCGATTAAAAAACCAGGGTTCAAATGCGCATATTCTAATATCCACGCTAACATACTACTCGTCGTTGTTTTTCCATGAGTGCCCGAGATAGCAAGAACCCACTTATCTTTAAGCACATTCTCTAGTAACCATTGTGGCCCTGATGTATAAGGGATATTTCTGTCTAATATGTATTCAACCATGACATTACCACGAGACATGGCATTACCAACAATAACGATGTCAGGTTCATCATCTAGGTGTGCTTCATGGTAGCCTTGTAAAAGTTCAATACCAAGTTGCTCTAACTGTGTGCTCATCGGCGGATAAACATTGGCATCACAACCACTCACTCGAAACCCCATCTCTTTCGCAATAGCAGCAATTCCCCCCATAAAAGTGCCACATATACCTAGAATATGAATATGGGTTACTTTGTTTTTATCCAAAGAAGTATTATCCAAAGAAGTTTTATTGAGATGTGCGTTTGAGCTATTGGTTGTGTTCATTATGTACTTTTACCTAATTACAGAGACTTATTTAATAAGGCTCAAGAACGAATTCTTACAATAATATACCCTATTTCTATTAATTCCTTGTATACTTTTTTCGTGTGATTAAAAACAAGCTAATAAAACCAATAATGGAACTACATATCATGTCGTTAAGCGTATCAAGTCTTCATATTTACCCCATAAAATCCTCAGCTGGCATAAGCCTTTCACAAGCTAAGGTAAGTAAACTAGGCTTAGCGTTTGACCGACGTTTTGTGGTTAGCGACTTAAATGGGCAATTTATTACTGGACGTACAGCGCCAGCGCTATGTTTAATTCAGGTAGCTGTTCATCACAATGGTATTGAATTAAACGCACCGAATATGCCTTCACTTCACTTGACCTATGAAAGCTTTAGCCAAAAATATCAACAAGTCAGTGTTTGGGGGGATCTGATTCAAGGGCAGTACTGCAACGATGAAGCAAGTAAATGGTTTAGCCGATATTTACAGCGCCCGTGTGTATTACTTTTTTTCGGAGTCAACTCGCAAAGAAATAAATATACCAATACAGAAAAAGAAAAGTCATTAGCATTTGCCGACGGCTACCCCTTATTACTTATTTCGAAAGGAGCTTTGAGAGACTTAAATAATCGCTTAATTAAAGATTCAGCCCAAGAAGTGAGTATGGCGCATTTTCGCCCTAACATTGTCGTAGATTTTAGTTCTTTACACGAAGAAACCAGCCTAATGCAAAATTACTTAGTGCCACCCGGTAAAGAGATGAATAGCCAATACAGCAGATATATAGAAGATAATTGGCAGCATATCCGCATTGGCGATGTAGAATTTAAAGTAAGTAAACCTTGTGAACGATGTATCTTTACTACGGTTGACCCTACTACAAGTCTTAAAAACGAAAAGAGGCAACCTTTAAAGGCATTGCAACAATATAGAAAAACTTTGTCTGGCGAAGTGATTTTTGGGCAAAACCTAGTACCCTTAACACAAGGTGAAATATTTATTGGTGATGAAGTTTCTATTGTAAGTAAAAAAACACCGCCTATATTTATTGATGTTATGCCCTCTGAAAATCGTTTAAAAAACCAAGAGGAAGCCAGACAGATGTTAACTTGCAACAAAATTATTGATGAAACCCACGATGTTAAAACATTTATATTCAATCTAACCTCTCCAAGAAGTTACCTTGCAGGGCAACACATTAATTTCTCTATTAATATAAACGGCCAAGAGAAAATGTGTTGCTATACTTTATCGTCTTCTCCTACAACAAAAGACTACATAAGCATAACCATTAAACGACTTCCTGGAGGCGTTGTATCCAACTACTTTCATGATAAATTTAAAGTTGGTGATCAAATAAGAGCTAAGGCCCCGAGTGGAAATTTTCACTTACCTGATGACTTGCCTAAAAAAGTATTGTTTATCTCTGCTGGCTCTGGAGTTACCCCAATGCTCTCCATGTTACGTTTTATCGTTAGTTCACAGCAAAAAACTCAACAAAAAAGTGGCTTTGGTGAGGAAATTCTTTTTCTTCACAGTGCAAAAACCGATCAAGATTTAATCGCTAAAAATGAGGTAGACACGCTTTTAACGCAACATGGAAATGGGAAAGCAATATACGCTTTTACTCAGCAAAACCATAGTTCACTAATTAAAAGTTCTACGCTTGAAGTGGAAATTGGGCGAATCAAACAAGCACTCCTTGCCAAAATAAAGAATATATCTCAATTTGAGGTATTTGTTTGCGGACCAAGTGAATTTAGAAAATCCATACAACAGTCACTACAAACTTTAGGGCTGACTAAAAACCAATACCACTATGAAAGTTTTGGCGAAAGAAAAATAAGTGCCCCAGCTCCAGCCGTTGAGATTGAAAAGCCACTCAATGAGAGCACAACCAATCCGCCAAACGTTGCTCAAGATTCAAGTGTTACCAAACCTAAAAGTAAGCGTATAACTTTTGAGAAGTGGCAAAAAACGGTAGAGATTAATGCAAAAGATAACAACTTTGAGGAAACCATTTTAGAGCAAGGAGAGGATGCCTCTTTAATATTACCCTACTCTTGTCGCGCGGGAATGTGCGGAAACTGTCGTGCAAAGCTCATTAAAGGAGAAGTTAAACAGTTATCAACCGATGGTTTATCTAAAGATGAAATAGCACAAGGCTATATTCTATGTTGCTCAGCTATAGCCCAAGGCGAAATAAGTGTTTTACATGACTAACAAAGCGATTAAAAAACGCAGTAATACCTTATTGTAATAGTTAAAAGTCGTACCCTAAGCTCAGTGCTAATCTGTAATCATTCTTCTCTGGAGGATTGCCCGTTTCATCTAGTTTAGGGTTTTCAGTTCTATCTAAATAGAAGGTTAAATCAACTTCAAAATCACCAATAAGATCTACCTCAAAGCCCGCTTCAAAATGATGAATATAATCACCCGATTCTTCATTTACCCACTGCAATTGATATTTAAGATCGAAGTCGATTTTTTTAGTAAGTTCTATATAGTAATCGGTTGTAAATGAAATACCCGGCGACTTTTCTTTTAAATCACCTTCACTCACTGCAATGTACTTAGTTGATAAATAACTAGGACCAACAACGACATCCCAGCGGGTATAGCTTTCATCTAAAATAAAATAACCTAATGCGACACTGTAACTGGTTCTTTGATCTATGTTAACGAAAGGATCTATAAAAATTTCTAAATCGATTGCTCGAGCAAAATACTTATTACTGATAAACCAATCGAATACAGAGGTAAAGCGACGGTTATCTGCACTAACTGTTGTAGCTCCGGTGTCTTCATCTCTATAGTTACTATAATGCCCTGTATATTCAGACTGAAAGCGGCTATAAGTCGTTCTTCTTTGTAGTGCTGCTTGAACATTGTAATCAAATTGAGAAGTATTGCCTCGACTAAGAGAGGCTCCAAATTTAGCGTACCCAGACCATAAATCAATTTCATTTTCTATTGATTCAGCGATAGAAGTAACTTTATCTATGTCAAGACTACTTACCAAGCCTTCATTTACAATATGCAATTGACCATTTTGCACAATAATAAATCCTTCAAATACATTACCATTATGCATTCTTACGCTTAGTTCCCTATTACTTCTCAATACAACGATATCATCAAAATCAATATGTTGAAGTGATAACTCATCACTATCAAACTCAAGATCATTGTAATACATCGATACTATTTCTCCCTGAAGCCATTCACCAGAGCTTAATTGCACCCAATCATGCTCTTGTAGATACTGCGTTACAGGTTCTTCAACAACATCTTCCGCTAAAATTACCGAGGAGAAAAGAGAGAAGCTTAGCAGTATGCTCAGCGCTGATAATATATTAAGTAGCTGATTTTTCATGGAGTAAATGATTAAGTAATAGAATAAATAAAAACAGTGTCGATTATATCAGCATTTATTACTTAGCTCCATCTCAACGAGGAATGAAATATATGCCGATTTTTTTAGTAAAAAATATTATACCTCACAATAAAATTAGCATTACTTGACCAAAAACCTTATGAATACTAGCCTTTAACCTGGTAGGTACTCATTGATGATTTCAGGACACTAACTTGATTTACATCATAAAAGCATACTTATAACACTGTATTATTGATTTATATAATAAGAAGACAACTAATAAGTGGCAACTTTTGCTAGGTATTTCATGTTGTTCAGAAAGCAAAATTTGAAACACAAAACTTGAAACACAAAATTTATTATTATAATTATATAGGGCATATACCATGAAATTAAAGACGAAACAAAACCATCTATTTTCTTTATCTCTTATCAGCATAGCCATGTTAACTTCCCCCATAGTTTCTGCTGAATCATCCAGCCATGAAAATGGTATAACTAAAGCTCTTCAAGACACTAAAGCTGCTGTAATGTTTCGAGCACGATACGAAGGTGTAGACCAAAGTGGTATCGATGAAGATGCGAGTGCTTTAACATTGAAAAGTAGAATCACCGTAGATACGGGGAGCTATCAAAATTTTACTCTGGGATTAGAAGTCGATAATGTTAGTGCTTTAGTCGATGATTATAATAGTACTACGAACGGAAATACCCAATACCCTGTTGTTGCTGACCCAACAGGAACCGATGTCAACCAAGCTTATATTAAATATGGTCTTAAAGACTTTAGTGCAACCGTAGGTCGCCAGCGAATACTGCATAATAATCAGCGTTTTGTTGGTGGTGTTGCTTGGCGTCAAAACGAACAAACTTATGATGGAGCTCGTGCTCAATATAGAATGGGTGCTTTTAATTTTGATTATAGTTATATTCATAATGTAAATGGTATTACAGATGGCAATGATTCTGGTGACTTTCATTTGTTTAATGCCAGCTATAAGTTAAGTAAAAGCCATAATTTTGCCGGGTTCGCTTATGCTTTAGATTATGATGCTTTAAATAAAGCTAAAGATTCAAGTAACACCATTGGTGGCTTATATAATGGTAAGTTTGGCCCTGTTTTTGTTAATGCAAGCGTTGCAAGCCAAAGTGATGCTGGAGACAACACGGCTAGTTACACGGCAATTTACATAAATGCCGAAGTAGGCTCGAAGTTCGGTCCTGTTACCGTACTTGGCGGCTATGAATTACTCGGCAGCGATAACGGTGTTGGTTTTAGCACCCCGCTTGCAACTAAACATAAATTTCAAGGTTGGGCTGATAAATTTTTAGGGACACCTGCCGACGGTGTTTCCGATATTTATGTTACTGTTAAGGGGAAGGTAGCTAAAGTTAATTTAGCGGCAACAATGCACTCATTGACCTCTGATGTGAATAATATCGATTATGGTACAGAGCTTAATTTCTCCGCCGCATATAGCTTTAATAAAAATTATAACGTGCTCTTAAAGTATGCCAACTATTCTGCTGATGACTATGCAAGCGACACCGATAAATTATGGTTACAGGCAGTTGCTAAGTTCTAAGTCTCTTACTTTTACAAATACCACCATAAAATGCCCTAGCTATAAACGTTAGGGGATTTTTTTATTTGTTCTATGACCAAGTTAAGCTTAGAATAGCGCTGACTAAACTACATAGGACATCATTGTGTTATTGATGATAGATAACTACGACTCTTTTACCTTTAACCTAGTACATTATTTTCAAGCACTAGGTCAAAAAGTAAAGGTGGTTCGCCATGACCAAATCACGATTAGTGAGATAGCTCAACTTCAGCCACAGTATATTGTAATATCTCCAGGTCCATGTAGTCCTAATGATGCTGGTATATCTCTTGAGGTTATCGAGGCGTTTTCTGGTAAAGTTCCTTTGCTCGGTGTTTGTTTAGGGCATCAATGTATTGCGCAGCACTTTGGCGCTAAGGTTGAGAAAGCAAAAACACTTATGCATGGTAAAACTAGCTTAATTGAGCATAAAGAGCTCGGTTTATTTGAAAAAATTAAACGTCCAATGCAAGTAACACGTTATCACTCACTGATTGTCAATAAATCTTCCTTACCAAGTTGCTTAAAAGTCACCGCATGGACTCAACAGGCTGATGGAACTATGGATGATATTATGGCTATTGAACATGAAACCCTTCCAATTGTTGGTGTGCAATTTCATCCTGAATCTATTTTAACGCCAGATGGTAAATTACTGCTATCAAACTTCCTATCTCAGTATAGTGCTTTCAACTCATTTCAATGAAAAAGTAGTACTAATTAAATCGCAATCGTTAAATATTGAGCTATATTTTTACTAAATTTGAATTTATTTTTGATTATTTATTAATTCTAATAAAACAGGGCTTTTTTACTTTAAAGCTTTTATTCAAAGCTTATCCTTTTTATTGCTTATTTTAAATATTCACTAAAGTTGCATAAATACATGAACCCCTTGTTTTTAGCTGTTTACAAGGAGACATAAGTAATAATTTCTGCCATAATATTTTCCTAATTTTAAATGTTTTCATTACTGTTATTTCTATTTAAACGTTCGTTTTTTGTTCGTAACGTTAACGAGAATTCAAGCAAACAAAGTAAATAGAATATTTTTCAACTCGCTATTAAATCAACTTTTTAAATAGCGTTTTTCGCTGCGCCAGCCGTTCATATTAATTTTAAGGATTTACACATGTCAAAAGCACAACCCGTTACAAGAGCATTGTTTGATGATGTTATGGTACCAAACTATGCCCCTTCTGCTGTTATTCCAGTACGAGGTAAAGGTTCTCGTGTTTGGGATCAACAAGATAACGAATACATTGATTTTGCCGGTGGTATTGCTGTTAACTGTTTAGGTCATTGCCACCCGGCTTTAGTCGGCGCTTTAAAAGAGCAAGGCGAAAAGATTTGGCACCTATCAAATGTAATGACTAACGAACCTGCTTTACGTTTAGCTAAGAAACTTGTAGATAGTACTTTTGCAGAAAAAGTGTACTTTGCTAACTCTGGAGCAGAATCAAACGAAGCCGCTTTAAAGTTAGCTCGTCGTTGGGCACTTGACGTACATGGTAGTGATAAAACACAAATTATCGCTTTCAAACAAGGCTTCCATGGTCGTACATTTTTCACCGTTACTGTAGGTGGGCAAGCGGCTTATTCTGATGGTTTTGGACCAAAGCCTGGTGACGTTGTGCATGCTGAATATAACAACCTTGAAAGTCTTAAAGCGCTTATTTCAGATAAAACTTGTGCCGTTATGATCGAACCTCTACAAGGTGAAGGCGGTATTGTTTCTCCAACAGATGAATTTATTAAAGGCGTTCGTGCCCTTTGTGATGAGAACAACGCACTACTTATTTTTGACGAAGTGCAAACTGGTGCTGGCCGTTTAGGTTCTCTTTACGCTTATATGGACCTTGGTGTTACACCAGACATTTTAACTTCTGCAAAAGGTTTAGGTGGTGGTATTCCTATCGGTGCAATGCTGACAACAACCGAAATAGCTAAGCATTTGAAAATTGGTACTCATGGCAGCACCTACGGCGGTAATCCATTAGCTTGTGCTATTGGAGAAGCTGTTATGGACACTATTAACACACCAGAAGTATTAAATGGTGTTACTGAAAAGTCTGCTATTTTCACTGAGCATTTAAATGCTATTAATGAAAAATACAATGTTTTCAGTGAAATCAGAGGTAAAGGGCTTTTAGTTGGTGCTGTTTTAAATGAAAAGTATCAAGGTAAAGCAAAAGAGTTTTTAGTCGCTGCAATGGCAGAAGGTGTTATGACTCTCGTCGCTGGTGCAAGCATTATTCGTTTTGCTCCGTCATTAGTCATCCCTAATGAAGACATTGTTGCTGGCATGAAAAAATTCGAACAAGCTGTTGCGAAAATAGCTGGTTAATTAGTTTTTTATCCTACTTTTATGTTGATGAGCGACATTGCTTGCTCATCAACATTTTTTTCGTAACACGCTGGAAAATTTATGATCATAATTCGTCCTATTGAAACATCTGATTACACTGATTTATATAGAATAGCTGTAGAATCAGGTCATGGTTTTACTTCTCTTCCTGTCAATGAACAAATGCTTAGAGAGCGTATAATTCGTTCTAAGGAAGCATTTGTTGAAGGAATTGAGTCAGCTGGAGATCAAGGCTATCTTTTTGTCATGGAAGACACCGAATTAAAGCAAGTTGTTGGTACAACCGGTATAGAGGCCGCTGTTGGTTTAGATAACGCTTTTTATCACTATCACCTTGGTAAAGTCGTTCATAGCTCAAGAGAACTTGGTATTTATAACACTGTAGAAACGCTCTCTCTGTGTAATGATTACACTGGTGCTACAGAAATTTGTACCTTATTTTTACAAGATAGTCACCGAAAAGATGGTAATGGTCGTTTTTTATCACGTTGTCGTTTTTTATTTATGGCACAGCACCAGAATCGATTTTCTAAATGTGTTATCGCTGAAATGCGTGGCGTTAGTGATCAAAATGGTCGCTCACCTTTCTATGATTGGCTTGAGAAACACTTCCTAAGTATCGAATTCACTAAAGCAGACTATTTAACCGGTATTGGTAATAAAGGTTTCATCGCTGAACTTATGCCAAAACATCCTGTATATGTAAGTTTATTAAGTGATGAAGCGCAGGCTGTTATTAATCAAGTCCACAAAAATACTGTTCCAGCACTTAAACTTCTAGAAAACGAAGGGTTCTCTAGAAGAGGTTATGTCGATATTTTTGATGCTGGACCAACAGTTGAGGCTGATTTAACTCAAATACGTGCGGTTTACGACAGTAATCTCTTTCAAGTACGTATATCTGATTCAGATCATAGCGATGCTTTAGCTGATAAAAATTCAACTAAATATATTATCTGTAACACTCAAATACAGGGCTTTAGAGCGACACAGTGCAAAACTTCAATCTGCGTTCAAACAAATACGGTTGTGCTACCTACGAATGTAGCAGAGGCATTAAATGTTAAACAATCAGACTCAGTTCGATTGTTATCAAACTAACCCCATTTTATAGGAAATATTATGTCAACTATAGACTATTCAAATGAAAACCAATTTATTAACGGTACCTGGCAAGCAGGTTTAGGGCATAACGTATCTTCATTAAACCCTGCTCGTAACGAAGTTATATGGCAAGGGAAAACGGCTAATGAAGAGCAAGTTAACGATGCTATTTTAGGTGCTAGAGCAGCATTTGAAGAATGGGCGAATATCAGTTTAGAAGCAAGAATTGATGTCATCAAAAATTTTGGTGAGCAGCTTACAAATAACAAAGAGGCACTTGCCAAAACCATAGCGTTAGAAACAGGTAAGCCATTTTGGGAAACTTTAGGTGAAGTTGGTGCAATGATTGGTAAAATCAACATTTCATTGAATGCCTACAATGAACGTACAGGTACAGTTGAAAACCCAATGCCTGGAGCTAAAGCTTTTATCAGACATAAGCCCCACGGTGTTGTGGCTGTATTTGGTCCTTATAATTTCCCTGGTCATTTACCTAATGGCCATATAGTACCTGCTTTAATTGCTGGTAATACCGTGGTATTTAAGCCAAGTGAATTAACACCTAAAGTAGCCGAAGAAGTATTGAAACTATGGCAAGCGGCTGGACTACCAAGCGGCGTGATCAATATGGTTCAAGGAGAAGTTGAAACAGGCAAAGCACTTGCTAGCCATAAAATGATTGATGGTTTATTTTTCACAGGTAGTTCAACAACAGGTCACCTTTTACACCAGCAGTTTGGTGGGCAACCAGGTAAAATTCTAGCATTAGAAATGGGTGGTAATAACCCACTAATCGTCAAGGATATCTCTGATGTTAATGCTGTAGTACACGATATTGTGCAATCTGCATTTGTAACAACCGGACAACGATGTACTTGTGCTCGCCGTTTGTTTATTGAAGCGGGTGAACAAGGAGATGCTATTTTAGAAAAACTTGTTGAAGTAACTAAGGCGCTGACTATTGGCTACTTTGATGATGAAAACCAGCCTTTCTTAGGCTCGATGATCTCAGAAAAAGCAGCATTAGATCTTGTTAACGCACAAAACAAATTACTTGATCTAGGTGCAACATCAATTCTTGAAATGAAGCATTTAGAAGCCGGTACTGGTTTTGTTTCTCCAGGTATTGTGGATGTCTCTGCAATAATCAATGATATCCCTGATGAAGAATACTTCGGACCGCTTGTTAAAGTTTATCGTTACACTGATTTTGACGCCGCTATCGATGAAGGCAACAATACCGGTTTTGGCCTTTCTGCTGGCTTATTAAGTGACAGCGAAGACCTTTACAACCACTTCTTCAAGCGCATCCGTGCTGGTATCGTTAACTGGAACAAGCCTATTACTGGCGCTAGCAGTGCAGCACCTTTTGGTGGCATCGGTGCAAGCGGTAACCATAGAGCAAGTGCATTCTATGCAGCCGATTACTGCGCTTACCCCGTTGCTTCAGTAGAAGCTGAAAAGGTTAGCTTACCGGCAACTTTAAGCCCGGGCATTACACTTTAATTTAAGTATTTTTAGTTACTAAACTAGAGATCTATAGGAACAATATATGACAACAAAAGTAGAAGCTTTATTTAATAATATCTGGACACAGTACCTAGCTGTTACACCTTCAGCTAAGTCTATCCATAACTTACTAGGCAATGGCGACGACGTTATTAACGACCATGTAGCTTACCGCACGTTTAATATAGAAAAAGTTAACTTACAAAAGCTCGCTAAACACTTAACAGATTTAGGTTATACAGAGTGTGGCCAATACGACTTTGAAGCTAAAAAATTAACAGCAAAACACTATGAACATCCAGATGAAACCATGCCAAAGGTTTTTATCAGTGAATTAAGAGTTGAAGAGTTTCCTGAGAATATTCAAGAAATCATTCATGCATTAGTTGACCAACTTCCAGAAGATGCAGCCTCACAAGCTGACTTTTTATATTCAGGTAAAAGCTGGCAAGTTAGCTCTTCTGATTATGAAACACTACTTAAAGAAAGTGAATATGCTGCATGGCTTTCTGCATGGGGTTACCGAGCAAATCACTTCACCGTAAGCATTAATCATCTTGCAGGATATAATGATATAGAAACCGTTAATTCAACGCTTAAAGCTGCTGGTTATGCGCTTAATGTGAGTGGCGGTGAAATTAAAGGTGATGAATCAGTTAAGCTCGAACAGTCATCTACATTAGCTGACAAAGCTTCGGTTAACTTTTCTGACAAAGCGATGGAAATACCCAGTTGTTTCTATGAATTTGCTAAAAGATATCCGCTTGCAAATGGAAAGCTTTACACGGGTTTTGTAGCGGCATCAGCAGATAAAATATTCGAAAGCACTAACGCTGCAATGTAATATTCCTATTTGTGTTGTAAAAACCAGCTATATGCTGGTTTTTTTGTACCCGCAATTTCCGCTCTGCTATAAACATAGACGTAATGGTATTAATCTAGCTAGTTTGATCTGTTAACTTTAGTTAGAATAGAAGCAATATAAACTAAATAAGATAATTAATATGAAAGCAGAAGTTAAATGGATTGGTGAAGAGTTATTTGTTGGCACATCTGAGAGCGGCCATACTATTGTCCTGGACGCAAATGCTGGCAACCTTGCTCCTAGCCCTCTCGAAAATGTTCTTATTTCTCTCGGTGGTTGTTCATCTGTAGATGTCGTGAGTATTTTACAAAAGGCCAGACAAGACGTATTAGGCTGTACAGTAAAAATAACCAGTGAACGTGTTACTACAGTACCGAAACTGTTTGAGTCTATACATCTTCACTTTATTATTACGGGTACTCAAGTTGCTGAAAAGCATGTAGCGCGTGCTGTCAATTTATCTGCTGATAAATACTGCTCTGTGGCGCTTATGCTAAATAGCACTGTAAAAATAACCCATGACTTTTCGATTGTAGAAGCCTGATAACGGATGGACAACCAAGGTAAAGTTCAGCTCTACGGTTTTAATAATTTAACTAAAAACCTCAGCTTATCTCTATATAAAGTTAAATATATTCACTGTGATAGTTTATTTCAGCAATACAAGGCTGAAATAAACAAACATTACAGTGCGAGAAAGTTATCTGAAACCTTAACTAATATATGTCATATGATAGGTGGCAATGTACTAAACGTTGCCCATCAGAATTATGAGCCTCAAGGTGCAAGTGTTACTTTAATGATTTCTGAAGAAGCCAAACCAGAATCGCTTGTTGCCCATTTAGATAAGTCCCATTTATGCATACACACTTACCCAGAAGAAGTTATACATCAGAACATTGCCGTTTTTAGAGCAGACATAGAACTTTCTACCTGTGGTGTTATATCGCCTTTAAAAGTATTAAATTATATTTTAGAAATGTTCGACAGCGATGTTGTAGATATTGACTACCGTATACGTGGCATGACCCGAAGCAAAACAGGAAGTAAGCTTTATCTTGATGATAGCTTGGTAAATATTAGTGATTTTCTTGATTCAACACGGCGACATACGTATCAATTTGAAGATAACAATTTATCTCTAAATAAACTTTTTCATTGCAAGCTAAAAAGAAGAATTGTTAATACAAGTGATGCTATTTTCAATCTCGACTCTTTGAAACTTTCGGATGAAGAGTTAGAAGGCATTTTGTATAGGCTAACTCGTGAGTTCAGTGATCTTCACCAATCATCAACTAACGGTATTAGTTAACCTAAACTCGTTCAAGTGGTAGGTTATTGCAAATAAATTTAACGATAGAGCTTGGAAAAATAGCTGCTAAACAAGTATATATTAAACAGGCTTTAGGTAACTTAATATATACTTATTTACAATAAGCATGATTAAAAGAACAACTTTAATTACAGATCACTCATCCAATCTAACTGTTTATTTTCAATTTGTTTTTTTTCAATCAATTTCTTGATCAAAGGCGTAAGAATAAGCTCCATAGCTAGCCCCATTTTACCTCCAGGAACTACTAACGTATTAATTCTCGACATGAAAGAACCATCTATCATGCTTAAATAAAATTGAAAGTCTACATTTTTAACTTCTCTAAAACGGATAACCACAAAGCTCTCATCAAGTGAAGGAATAGCTTTTGCACTAAACGGGTTAGATGTATCAACGGTAGGAACACGCTGAAAGTTAATATGCGTGCGAGAAAATTGAGGGGTAATATAAGAGATATAATCTTCCATACTTCTTACTATACTGGCTGTGACGGCCTCACGTGTGTGTCCGCGCTTGTTGGTGTCACGCATAATTTTTTGAATCCACTCTAGGTTAACAATAGGAACCATTCCAATAAGTAGGTCAACATGCCTTGCTACATCTGTTTCATCTGTAACTACACCGCCATGCAGGCCCTCATAGAACAGTAAATCGGTACCCTCACCTAAGGATTCCCACGGGGTAAATGTTCCAGGCATTTGATTATAAGGAACTGCTTCATCAAACGTATGTAAATAACGCCTCATTGTCCCTTTACCAGTTTCTCCGTAATCTATAAATAGTTTCTCTAATGCTTCAAAGTCATTGGCAATGTTACCAAAATAGCTTAGGTTACTACCTTCCTCTTTGGCTTTTCTTTTTTCCATATCCATTTCTTGGCGAGAAAAGCGGTGAAAACTGTCGCCTTCTACCTGCGCTGCGTTTATTCCAAGCGTTCTAAATATATGGTCAAATGACGATGTAGTTGTAGACGTACCTGCTCCTGATGAGCCAGTAACAGCAATGATAGGATTACGTGATGACATACGGTATGGCGATCCCTTATTTTTATTAAGGATCGATTTTAGCCGTTAAATACAAATAAAATCAAGCACTATAAAAATTTACGACGTGATTGACCACTTAGTTGTTGTAGCATTAGGGTAAACAAACGTTTATTACGTAGCCATTCCATCAAATAGGTCTACTTCTTTTGTAAGAGAGTGAAAGGTTAAGCACAAGGCTTAAATAATGATCAAATTTTGGTATAAACGTACTTTAAAGCTGGTGGTTTGAAGCAGTGCATATACTTGAATGATGCCTTATAAAACCACATACATTTAAGGCATAAAAAAACCGAGCCTAAGCTCGGTTTTTTATAATATTTAAATAAATTTAAATATTAAGCTTCTGCTGAATCTTCAACTTCCTCAACAGTTTCTTCTTCAACTGCTGGGCGATCTACTAATTCAATATAAGCCATAGGTGCTTTATCACCAGTACGGAAACCACATTTTAAAATGCGAGTGTAACCACCTGGACGATCTTGGTAACGTTCACCAAGTTCGTTAAATAAAATACCAACTACTTCTTTATCTTGTGTGCGTGCAAATGCTAAACGGCGATTTGCTACACTGTCGGTCTTAGCCATTGTAATTAATGGCTCTACAACGCGACGTAATTCTTTAGCCTTAGCTACGGTCGTTTTGATAACGCCGTGCTTTACTAAAGAGCTAGCCATATTACGGAACATCGCTTGGCGATGACTGCTATTACGGTTTAACTGGCGACCACTTTGACGATGACGCATGTGTTAATCCTCTTAAAAAACTATTAAAAAAACGATGACCGAACTAGTCGTTGTCAACAATGCTTTCTGGTGGCCAGTTTTCTAGGCGCATACCTAGAGACAAACCACGAGACGCTAAAACGTCTTTGATTTCAGTTAGAGACTTCTTACCTAAGTTAGGAGTTTTAAGAAGCTCTACTTCAGCACGTTGTACTAAATCACCAATGTATTGTATTGCTTCTGCTTTTAAACAGTTTGCACTACGAACCGTTAATTCAAGATCATCTACTGGACGAAGTAAAATAGGATCAAACAATGGTTTTTCTTCCACTGCTGGAGCTTCTTTAATATCACGTAACTCAACAAACGCATCTAGCTGTTCAGCTAAAATTGTTGAAGCGCGACGGATAGCTTCTTCCGGATCCAATGTACCATTGGTTTCCATGTCTAAAACTAACTTATCTAAATCTGTACGTTGTTCAACACGTGCAGAATCTACATCGTAAGCAATTCGTACTACTGGGCTGAATGAAGCATCAACCAACAAACGTCCAATTGCACGTTCATCTTCCTCGGCATCGCGACGAACAGAAGCAGGTACATAACCTCTACCCATTTCTATCTTAATTCGCATACTGATAGAACCATCACCCGTTAGGGTACAGATAACATGATCTGGATTAGCAATTGTTACATCGCCATCATGCTGTATATCAGCAGCCGTTACAGGGCCTTCACCAGACTTTGTTAAAGTAAGAACGGCTTCATTTTTGCCTTCTAAAATAACAGCAAGCCCTTTAAGGTTTAACAATATTTCGATGATGTCCTCTTGAACACCTTCTTTACTACTGTACTCGTGTAATACACCATCAATTTCTACTTCAGTTACAGCACAACCTGGCATTGAAGATAAAAGAATACGGCGTAAAGCATTACCTAAAGTGTGACCAAAACCACGTTCTAGTGGTTCTAAAGTTACCT
Organism: Colwellia sp.; assembly: GCA_049607625.1. Lineage (GTDB taxonomy): Bacteria > Pseudomonadota > Gammaproteobacteria > Enterobacterales > Alteromonadaceae > Colwellia. Next base: position 379 of record JBMYWR010000008.1, on the reverse strand, counting down.
TAGCTCTTCTATTGCTAACGGTTTCAATGCCTACTAGGCTTGGTCTAAGGAATTCGGTTACAGAACCCTGCATATTTGTCCTCTCTTAAAATTCAACTTTACTTAGAGTAAAGTTCAACAATCAACTGTTCATTAATTTCAGCAGATAAATCAGCTCTATCAGGAACACGTTTGAAAACGCCTTCTAGTTTCTTATTATCTACTTCAACCCAAAGTGGTTTCTCACGTTGTTCGGCTAATTCTAAAGCAGCGATGATACGCGCTTGAGTTTTAGACTTTTCACGAACAGAAACAGTATCTTCAGCTTTCACAGTGAAAGATGGGATATTAACTACAACGCCATTTACCACGATAGCCTTATGGCTAACTAATTGACGAG
>JBMYWR010000007.1:0-49592 GCA_049607625.1 Colwellia sp. | reverse complement strand
CTTCATAAAGGCCAGCATCTTCACCTGGGTGACCCGCTGGAGACATCCAGTTAGCTGAAAGCTTAATACGGTTTAATCTATCTCCGTCAGAACCCGCAATATCAGTACCAGCGATGTTGGTTAAGGACTCCGCCACAGCTAAACGAGCAGAAGCACCAAAGTTAAGTAAAGCAACCGGTGTTCTTTCACCTAGAGACATTGCTTCACCATGGTATGAGTCTAATGCCGAAGCGGTTACACCACAGTCTGCAACAGGCACTTGCCACGGGCCAACCATTTGATCACGGTTAACCATACCGGTAACAGAGCGATCGCCAATGGTAATTAAGAAGGTTTTTTCAGCGACGGTTGGTAGCGATAAAATACGCTGTGCAGCATCTTCTAAACTTACATTTTCAAGGTTTAAGTTATCGCCTTTTGCTTGCTCGCTTTTTACGTCTTTATAAATTTGTGGTGTTTTACCTAACAATACGTCTAGCGGTAAATCAATAGGTGTATCATTTTTTACATCACCAGCAAAGTGCGCGTCGGTAACGGTTAATTGCTCTTCTTCCGTTGCACGACCAACCACTGCGAACGGTGCACGTTCACGTTGACATATTTTTTCAAACGTCGCTAAGTTTTCGTCTGATACGGCAATAACATAGCGCTCTTGTGATTCATTACACCAAATTTCATGAGGAGCCATACTACGTTCGTCATTTGGCACATTACGTAGTTCGAAAACACCACCACGACCGCCATCAGAAACTAACTCTGGGAAGGCGTTAGATAAACCACCAGCACCAACATCATGGATAAAAGCAATAGGGTTTTGCTCTCCAAGTTGCCAACATTTGTCGATAACTTCCTGACAGCGGCGCTCCATCTCTGGGTTTTCACGCTGAACCGAAGCGAAATCTAGGTTTTCCGCTGACTGACCAGAAGCCATTGATGAAGCAGCACCGCCGCCCAAGCCAATGTTCATTGCCGGGCCGCCAAGAGCGATTAAGTGTGCACCTACAACAATTTCTTGTTTTTGTACGTGCTCATCTCGAATGTTGCCTAATCCACCAGCAAGCATAATCGGTTTGTGATAACCACGAACCTCAACGCCATTAAAAGAATTAACTTCTTCTTCATAAGTACGGAAATACCCTAAAATAGCAGGGCGACCAAACTCATTGTTAAAGGCAGCACCACCTAAAGGGCCTTCCATCATAATGTCAAAAGCCGATACTATTCGACCAGGCTTACCGAAGTCGGTTTCCCAAGGTTGCTCGAAACTAGGAATACGTAAGTTAGACACAGAAAAGCCAACTAAACCTGCTTTAGGTTTAGAGCCTACACCTGTTGCGCCTTCATCGCGTATTTCACCACCACTACCTGTTGCAGCACCAGGATATGGAGATATAGCAGTAGGGTGGTTATGCGTTTCAACTTTCATAAGGACTTGAATATCTTCATGGTGATAACCGTAAACGTTGGTTTCTGGATTAGGGAAGAAGCGCCCGCCTTTGTTGCCCACCATTACCGCGGCGTTATCTTTGTATGCACTTAATACGTAATCACTATTTTTTTCATGGGTGTTACGGATCATTTTGAAAAGCGATTTTTCTTGAACAACCCCATCTATTTTCCAACTGGCATTGAATATTTTATGACGACAGTGCTCAGAGTTCGCTTGAGCAAACATGTAAAGTTCTATGTCATGTGGGTTGCGACCTAATTTAGTGAAATTTTCAAAGAGGTAATTAACCTCGTCATCGGCTAAAGCGAGTCCTAATTCAATATTGGCATTAACTAAAGCGTTCTTCCCACCTTTTTCAATATCTATAACGGTTAATTCACCCGGCTCAGCAGAAGAAAATAAAGATTGAGCTTGTGACAAATCTGAAAATACAGACTCCATCATTCGATCGTGAAGTAAACCGTTTAATGCTTTTTCTTGTTCTTGATCTAATTGAGAGCCATCGATGAGTTCAACATAATAAGCTAAACCACGCTCTAAGCGATTTATTTTATTTAAACCACAATTGTGGGCAATATCGGTAGATTTTGATGACCAAGGTGAAATGGTACCAGGACGAGGTGTAACTAAAATGAAGTGTCCAGATGGAGCGTGCTCTTCAATTGTTGGGCCGTATGTTAACAATTTATCTAGCACAACGTTTTCAGAAGAAGATAACGCTTCTTTTAAATGGGCGAAATGTACGTATTCAGCATAGATATCAGCGACAGGAAGTTGTAATTGTTTGCAAAGGGATAACAGCTTCTTTACTCTGAATTCTGAAAGCGCAGGTGCACCACGGAGGTTTTTTATCAGCAATGTCATAAAGTTAATACCACGTTTGTAGGTATTACGCCGTTTAACAGGCGCAATTAATTATTATAATAGGTTTACGCGTTAAACTTAAAAATGATTTTCAGCTAACGAATAAGCCTATGAAAATTTCGCGCATATTATAGTTGATTTTTATACCCATGATAAGCATTAATCGGTGAAATGAATTAAAAAAAAACTTGGCTAATGCGTTAATACCATACACAATAGATTTATGAAAATTCTTTTTAGTAAAGTAAATAACCATCAACGGTTTACCCTCTTTTTTAGCAAAGCTCTTGCTTTGGCCTTGCTGTGCTTTTCTCTTTCATCTTGTAAACAAGAAAATTCTACCACTAGTTTTGCAGATATTATTGAAAGAGGATATATAACTGTGGGTACATTGTATGGCCCAACAACTTATTATTCTGACAAAGACGAGTATAGTGGCTTTGAATATGAGTTGATGAAAAAGTATGCCGATTCGCTAGGTGTCTCTCTTAAAGTTATCCCAAGTTACAGTTTAGATTCGCTATTTCATAAATTAGATAATGCTGAAGTAGACTTTTTAGCTGCAGGGCTTTCTATTACGGATGAACGACTAGAGAATTTTAGATTCGCACCTAGTTATCAAAGTGTTGTACAAAAATTAGTTTTTAAACAAGGTAAGGATTGGCCAAGAACAATCGAAAACCTCGAAGGAAAATTACTCGTAACAGCAAATTCAAGTTTTGTAGAAAATTTATTATCTCTTAAGGCTAAGTATCCGAATCTAACATGGGATGAGACCGAAGAATTAGATACTGAGGAGCTATTACTTAAAATATTAAGTGAAGAAATAGACTATACCATTGTCGACAGCAATAATTTAGCGGTTAACCGACGATTTTATCCTGAAATAAGTATCGGTTTTAGCATCAACAAAGAAGAAAAGTTAGGCTGGATGTTAAGTTTAAATAGTGATGATGCGCTATTATCTAGCTTAGTTGAATTCTTTGGTAAGGTGCACCAAGACGGCACTTTATTTGCCATGAATAATAAGTACTATGGTCATATCCAAGCGTTTGACTATGTAGAAACACGTACATTTATCAAAGCAGTAGAGACGATACTTCCTGAATATCAGGACTTTTTCGAAAAGTATGCACTTGATATTGATTGGCGCTTATTAGCCGCAATAAGCTATCAAGAGTCGCACTGGAAACCTCATGCCCGCTCTGCAACCGGTGTAAGGGGAATGATGATGTTGACCTTGCCAACAGCAAAGCAAATGGGCATAAAAAACAGGTTAGACGCAGAGCAAAGTATACTTGGCGGAGCTAAGTACTTTAAACGCATGCTAGATAAAATTCCCGATAGAATTTCAAACCCAGATAGAATTTGGTTTGCTCTTGCTTCCTATAATATAGGCTTTGGCCATTTAAATGATGCAAGAATTATTACTCAGCAACAGGGTGGCGATGCAGATAGATGGGTTGACGTTAAAACGCGTTTGCCTTTGTTGCAACAAAAGAAGTTTTATAAAAATACGAAATACGGATACGCTAGGGGAAGTGAGCCTGTTAGCTATGTTGAAAATATTCGTCGTTATTATGATACGTTAACTTGGCTAGATAAAAAAAGTGATGTCGCTCAAAATTAACTTTAGCTTTTCTTTTAACAGAAGCAATTATTAAAACAAAGTTACGTATTTAAATTTGATACTTGGGGGGATTTTATTTCATAAAGTTGTCACATTCTTATTAGATACTGCTCGAAATTAAAAAAATGACTATTAATAAAAGAGAGCAAATATGAAAGTAAAAAGACTTAATGCTAGTAACCAACGTAAGAAGCATTTAAAACAGCAACATCAAAAAGTGAATTTGAGACGAATATCATTTTTTAGCCAAGCTCAACATCATACTTTATCTCAAGAGTCAGTTAGTTAAATAATCTGAACTCGTCTTAACACATACTTTTCTTACATCTATTTTTCCTAGTTTCTTCGTTAAATTCATTTGCAATAGGTAAATACCAATGTCAGTTAATATGTGAACATTTCTACTTGTTAAAATCAGCAACTACTTCGTTTTTTATTTAATAATTAACGGTGCATGGATGCACCTTATTAGACAATGCAGGAGCTTATTGTCCTGAACAACTAGTTACTTAAATAAACGCCTTGTATTTGTTAATTTTTACTACGTATAAAATAGGCCACATATTAAATGAAAGTGGTATAACTATTAACGCATAAATTTGCCTTGAATCAAGAAAAATCATCAAACCATAGTCTATTCTGTTCTATGCTATCAAATTAATAAATATCAATAATTTAAGTTATCTATTAAGCCGGTTCCAGGTTAAATAGATAAAAAAATAACGCAATAAAGCGCTATTTTATTTAGTGATGTCGGTAACTTAATTAGTTAGAACAGCTTATCTAAACCGACTAACCTAAAATTATGGCCGTTTCATCAAGGTCGTTGCCTTGCTTATCAATTAAACAGAACTCATTAAAGCCAATATTGATAACATCATCAGCTTTAAGTGCTTCTCGAGTGACTTTTTCACCGTTTAATTCTGTGCCATTGGTACTATTTAAATCTTCTAGGTAAGTCACTAACTGACCTTCAATAAAAGGGTCTTCCTCAGTAACGAGTTTTGCATGAGCAGAGCTTACAGCAGGATCGTTAATTTGAATATCACAACGAGATGATCTTCCAATGACTAAAGAGCCAACCGTTAATTCCCATTTGTTGATGATTACATCCTCAACACTCAAGGCTAAATATGCCATATATACTCCTGTTATTTCTTATTTAATTTATTTCTAATGTTATCTTAAATAGTGTTAGGCGAGTAACTTTAAAACCCCAAGGGTTAAATTGTCTTTACTCGATTGTGAAAGTGCTCTTTCAACCATGTCATCGCAAATAGCTCTCTCTTCAGAGAAGTCAGATAAATATTGACTAATCTCTTCATCACTAAGGTAGTCATGAAGCCCGTCGGTAGAAAGCATAATGACATCATTTTCTTCAATATTAAATGATAATGTATCAACGTCTATTTTTTGTGTTACACCGATAGCTTGGGATAGTAAATTATTGGTGTTAGCGTTTTTAGCTTCGAGTGCGGTAATAGCGCCTTTTTTTAATAATACCTGAATCATTGTATGATCTGTGGTGACTTGTTTTAAGGTGTTTTTGTGGAGAAAGTAAGCTCTTGTATCACCCACCCATCCTATGTAGCAAGTATTATCACAAACTACCATTAAAACACCGGTTGTTCCCATACCTTTCAATTGTTCGTCGTTAGTTGCCGCCTGAAGAATATCAAGGTTTGCGTCATTTAATTGTGTTGCAATCCAGTTTGACCAATCAAAATTCACCATGTTCTGAGACGTGCTTTCATGCAATGCTTGCCATTGTTTTTCTACTTTAGAAACAAGCATATTACTTGCGACTTCTCCAGCATTATGACCACCCATGCCATCTGCAACAAGCATCCAAAAACAACCACTTGCCTCATCCATACCGTAACTTAGCGCATCTTCATTATTTTTACGGTAATTACCTTGGTGGCAAAGGCTTTCGATATAATATGTCATAAATTCTGTAATTCCATCTTACTGCTTTTAATTTGGCTATTTCTAATGTTTACGCTTTCTTAAAATCTCTTTTTAAAGCATTCTCTAGAGCCAGTTTAAATTCACCCATGGTTTGATAGCGTTTATTGCTGTCTTTGTGCATTGCTTTATTCGTTATACGTAATGCACTTGCCGGTAATTTAGCGTTAACCTGATTCACACTTGTCGCTTTACTCTTTGTTATTTGATAAGCAACCGTAGCAATAGATTCTCCTTTAAAAGGAAGCACGCCAGACAATAATTGATAAAAGGTAACACCTAAACTGAAAATATCGCTTCGTCCATCGACTTTTAGGCCAAGTATTTGCTCTGGAGACATATAGTATGGACTGCCCATAATAACGCCAGTTTTTGTTTTACTATTATCACTTACATACGCAATACCAAAGTCGGTTACGGTGACTTTAAGTAAATCATCATCAAATATAACGTTGGCAGGTTTTATGTCACGATGAACAACGTTTTGGGTGTGAGCGTATTCTAAAGCGTCAGTAATTTGAATCATGAGTTGGTATACAAGGGCCGGTGGTAATAAATTTTCTGGCTTTATAAATTCCGAAAGGGGAGCACCAGTTAGTAAGTCCATTGCAATATAACCTAAATCGCCTTCTTCGCCGACATCATAAATCGTTACAATGTTTGAGTGACTTAAGCCTCCAGCAGTTTGAGCTTCACGGAAGAAACGATTTTTTGCTTCTAAGTACTCCTCAGCACTTTCTTGATGATTAAGTTGTAAGGTTTTAATCGCTACATGTCGGTTTATTTTCGGGTCAACCCCTTGATAAACAATACCCATTGCACCTTTACCTAGAACACCTTCTACTTCATATCGACCAAAGCTTTTCGCTTGAAATCCTCGCTCTTTAGCTAAGGCCATAGCTTGTGCTTGTTCAGGTGTAACAACCATTGTGGCATCTAAACTATCTGAAAGATCAGCTTTTGTCTTTGATGTTTTCATTTGTAAGCTTCGAGGCGCATTTGTTGTTACTTTTGCTGGTGATTTACTCACAAGCTTTCTTGGCGCTTTTGTAGAGGAAGACTTTACCATTCCTTTAGTGGTTGAGTTTTTACTTTGGTGTTTGTAAGCTTCAATAAAGAGCTTGTTCTCACTTTGATAGGCTAATAACAAAAACCATGTAGCAATTAAAATGATTATAGCCGGCAAGATAGATAGCCATTGCTCATCGCTAAACACAAGATATTGAGCACAAATTGAAAAAATTATAAAAGTAGAGATGACAATAAATTGTTTTTTCACAGAAAGGCGCACAGAAAACCAAAGCAGACCTAAGCTGACAACAAGAAGTAACCACGATAATACAATGACAGGTAATGTTTGATATAAGTATTGATGATTAATTAAGGTTTCAAGTAAACGAGCAGATTGATCGCCGTCATAACCATTACCTTCACTAATGATAATAGCGCTAAACGATTTTTCTCTTAAGGCAATCGATTCTTCGTTGGCAAGTTGGTAATCAAGAAAGTAGCGAATGGGGGTTGATAACTCGGTTCTACTTTGAATAAAAGTTTCCCCTTTAAAGCCAAGCGGCCAACTTTGCGATGAATCATTGTGTGTTGCAGTGAGCTCTATGTGCCAGCCTTTATGGACTTTTATATTATTATTAAGCACCAACTGCCTTAGCATTTCACCCGCTAATGTCAGAAAAGTTTGATTGTTCTGACGCCAAAAAAAAGTATGATTTTGCTGTGTAGATTTATTAAGTGGTGTGAAAACAAAATAAGGGGAAGTAAGTCTATTTACATTAACTTTTTCAGGGTGCCTTATACTGTCTAGCACACTATTTAAGTTTACTTCTTCTTTACCGGCGATAGATAGTGCAGAAGAAAAGTTTTCACTGCCAATAATAAGTTTCAACTTACGTGGATTATTTTCTAGGTAAGCTTGTAGTTTTACGTTAAAACTTTCTGACAAATCACCTAATAATGCGATGGATGTATCAGGGTACATTGCTAATATTTGTTCGATATTTTCAAAGTCATTGCCTTTAAAGCTAGATCGAAGATTAGCAATGGTTTTCGGGAAGTCTTTAGTGTCTTTTTTACTTTTAAATAGCAGGTCGATATTAAATTGTTCAATATCATCAAAACCGCCTTCAGCATGATACAAATAGCTACCCACCCAAAGGAGTACAATAAGATATAACCAACCTGTTTTATGAAAAGGTAGAAGGGGCTTGTTCATAGAAAGATAAAACCTATATGCTTTTTAGCAAATTTTTATTATTAGATTATCTGTGAAACCACAGTATTTATCATCTTAGACGAATTCCATTTACTTTAGCATTAGCCAAGCAATGAAAAAAGCATTAATGTTTCAATCGACTGCTTTTTCACCCTTTCTTTGTAAAGTCGAATACTAATAAGAGACTTGTAGGCTTATTTAGCTTGTTTGAGGGATTTTTTAAGTTGTTTTTTTTCTTTTCGTCTACGTTTGAAAAAGTTAGATAATAACTGACTACATTTTGTAGCGTATTGTTCATCAACTTTAACCAATTCTATTTGATGATTAAATCGTTCATCATCTATCAGGTTTATTACACTACCTGCGGCACCCGTTTTAAGATCGTCGCAACCATAAACCAGTTTTTTAATTCGGCTATGAACTAATAAACCCGCACACATAGGACAAGGCTCAAGTGTTACATAGAGGGTGCAATCGATAAGTCGGTAATTATTTAGATGCTCACCGGCAGCGCGAATTGCAATCATTTCAGCATGAGCGGAGGGGTCGTTATGCATAATAGATTGATTATAGCCCTCGCCAATAATCTCTCCTTGATATACAACAACTGCGCCTACAGGTATTTCGTTATGTTGCTCGGCTAATTCGGCAAGCTGATAAGCACGCTGCATAAACTTGATGTCATCATCAGAGCACGTTAGCGAAGTGTGCTTAGTGGTATCAGTTGCTATATTTGCTTCAGCATCTGTTGTTGTATCCGTTATTGCATCAGCTGGCGTAACGTTATCCATAACTAACTCTGTGGGGGTAGTATTTTTACTCATAGAAAAATTTCCAGCAAATCATTAAGGTATCTATGCCCTAAAGTTGTCACCGTCCACAAGTCTTCTTGAGCTTTAGTTTCTGTTGCTTGCTCTAAGCTTTCTTTAGGCGTTTCTATCGACAGTAAGCCTTTTTGTTTCGCTTCATTTAAACCCGGTAATAATAGCTCGCTACTTAACCCTGTTCGATTTTTAAATTCACTTAAACAAAAAGTACTTGAGAGCCTTAAACGGTTCATCATAAATTCAAAAGGCAACTCGTTTGTTGTAACCAGGTTGCATTGATCTAAATGGGGTCTGTCCTTGGTAAGATAGCCTTTAGGATGCTTAACTTTAACAGTACGTTTTATGATGAAGTTATTGTGTTCATCTAAGCTAGTTAACTTGCCATGAGCTCCACAACCTATGCCAATGTAATCTCCAAAAGTCCAATAGTTTAAGTTGTGTTGACATTGCTTTTTGTCTTTTGAAAAAGCTGATATTTCATATTGAACATAACCATGCGCTTTTAATATTTCAAACCCTTTATCTTGAATATCCCATAGAACTTCATCTTGAGGTAGTTTAGGCGGCCTTGAATGAAAAGCGGTGTTGGGTTCAATGGTTAGCTGATACCAAGAAATGTGATCCGGAGATAAACTAATGGCTGTTTTCAAATCCTCTAAAGCATTATCAAGCGATTGGTTGGGTAATCCGTGCATTAAATCAAGATTAAAGCTTTTAACACCACTTGTTTTGGCTAGTTCTGCGGCAACCTTAGCTTGTTCAACGCCATGTATACGGCCAAGCTTTATAAGTTTTTCAGACTCAAAACTTTGTACACCAATAGATAATCGAGAAACCCCCGCTTTTGCAAAGCCTTTAAATTTTTCTGCTTCAACAGTTCCAGGGTTTGCTTCTAAAGTTATCTCTATATCGGCGCTGTGTTCAAATCGTTGTAAAACTTGGCTAAGCAATGCCTCAATTGCCTTGGCAGAGAAAACACTTGGTGTGCCGCCACCAATAAATATGGAATGAAGCGGGCGATTTTGTAGCGCATAGCTTTTGATATCAGTATCGAGATCTTTTATAAGTTCTTCTACATAATCTAATTCATCAATATCATGCTTAAGCGTATGAGAGTTAAAGTCGCAATAAGGGCATTTTTGAACACACCACGGGATATGTATGTATAAAGACAACGGTGGAAGGTCCTGAATATTTTCAGGCCTATTGTTGGTAGTGTTTTTTGGCAAAGTGGTTTGCTTATTCATCGTAACTGATTAAAACCTGCATTGTTGTCTAGATGTGTGGACGTATTGAAAAAGTGGAACATTTAATTAATGAAATTGGTATAACGGGAATGCTAAGTAATATCGGTTTCATTTAATATGTGTTCTATTTTTTTTACTAGCAAGGCAAGCGCTTGCCCCCTATGACTGCGTTTGTTTTTTACATCGCGGTCAAGTTGTGCCGATGTAAGCTTAAGATCGTCCTGCCAAAACACAGGATCATAGCCAAAACCTTGTTCACCGTGTTTTTCTTCACAAATCCTGCCTTCCCATATGCCATGACAAATAACAGGGGTAGGATCATGTTCGTGTTTCATGAAAACAAGTACACAGTGAAAGCGTGCTGTTCTTCGGTTAGGCTCTACACTTTCAAGTGCCATAAGTAATTTGTTCGTGTTGTCGTTGTCGGTTACGTTTTCACCTAAAAGATCACTTGCATAGCGCGCTGAATAAACGCCAGGCTCACCATTTAAGGCATCAACCTCTAAGCCAGAATCATCAGCAATAGCAGGTAAGCCCGTTACTTTAGCGGCATGACGCGCTTTAATAATAGCATTCTCTACAAAAGTAGTACCTGTTTCAGCAACTTCCCCTACATTTAACTGAGTTTGTGGAATCACTTCAATACGATGCTTAGAAAGTAACTGTTCTAATTCTTTTACTTTTCCTGCATTACCCGTTGCTAAGACGATTTTAGACATGAAATACCTTTAGATTATTTAAGTTTAAATTTAAGTGTAAATTTGAGTGTAAATTTGAGGTTGTATTTGTGTTTGCATTCTTCATAAATACCCATGAATTAACAGGCGCAAAACCTAAGACATTATAACCCGCTAGTTTTGAAAAATAACTTCCCTTATTCTAACAAATATAGCTAAGCATGAAACATAAACTTCGTTTTAGGGAGGAATAACACCTACGAAATAGCGAACTGTCTAAAACATCCTAGCTAACAATAACGTGACTTATCTCAAAACTTTTAGTGGTTGTTGGCATTTATTTTGCTTTTCATTGAACGTCATTTCTTTTTTAAGCCAAGTAGGACTGTATGCGTATTTCAACACAAACATTCTTTGCGCGAAACACGACCTCTATTTTAGAGAGGCAAGCTAATACCAGTAATTTAAATGTGCATTTAACTGAAGGTAAACGTGTTTTACATGGCTCAGACGATCCTGTTGCAGCAGCAGCTATTCAGCGATTAAAACAAAATATAGCGGTGAATGAGCAATATGAAAAAAACATTGAGGTGGCTACAGCGGCAAACGCACAAGAAGAGTCTACTTTAGGGCAAATGGTTAACATATTACAACGTGTAAGAGAGTTAATGGTTGCAGCAGGTGATGGTATATATAGCCTAGAGAACTTAGAAACTGTCGCGCAAGAACTTGAAGAGTTAAAAGAAGAGTTAGTCGGCTTAGGGAATACTCGAGATGGTAACAGTGAATATATTTTCTCAGGTTATGATGTTGATATTAAGCCTTTTCAAGAAGATGAGTTTGGTGTCGTTAATTTTTTTGGCAATAAAGGCGTGCGTGAATTACAAGTAGGATCTGGGGTTGATGCAGCGATTAATGACTCTGGCTTTAATTTGTTAATGAACTTGTCCAACGGCAACGGCTCTTTTCTTTCTTCAACAGGAGAGAATAATAATGGCTCTGGGGTTATCGAAGAAGGCGTTATTTTTGATACTCAGATTGCAAGTAGCTTTCTAGGTGAAGAATATAGTATTCATATGACCGACCCTGGTGGCGGAGCACAGATTCAATATAGTGTATACAGTATTGAAGCGGCAACAGTTGCCGGCAGTGCAACGGTAAAACTTGCCAGTGTAGATTTAAACGACCCCGCAATAGCCAATGTTAACCCAACTAATGCTTTTCCTAATGCGTTAAGTTCTATTAATGTCAGTTTTCTGGCAACGGCAACACCAGGTGAGTTTGAAGTTCAAATAAATGGTCAATCATCTTTACCTACTATATACAACGCTAATACAGCAGGTGTCGAAACCATAACCATAGATGGTATGTCACTAGATATAGAAGGTGTACCTGTTGCCACTGATAGTTTCCAAGTGAATAAATATATTGAACCTACACAATATCTGCAAGGGCAAGCCATCGAGGTTAATGGCGTTAGAACCCACTTAAAAGGCACCCCTTTAGATAATGATACTTTCACGTTATCTCCAAGCAGTAACACCAATATTTTTGCAACTATTCAGCGCTCGATAGATGCACTACGTATCCCCGGTGTAACCGACGATAAAGAAGCAATTAGATTAACCCAGTTAAACATGGCGCAACTAGAGCTAGATAGTGCTTTGGGGAACATTGTTAATACGCGCTCACGTGTTGGTGCTCGTATGCAAACTTTGATTAGCCAAACAACGATTAGTGCAGAGTTTAATTTAGTATCCAAATCGGCTGTATCAAAGCTAGAAGATTTAGATATGGCACAAGCGATTAGTGAACTGCAGCTAGAACAAACAGCTTTAGAGGTAGCGCAAAAGACATTTGTGCAATTACAACGCTTAAATCTATTTGATTTATTGAGATAAATTTAAATTTTAAAGTTGGCACAAATTAAGCATTGTTTATAGATAAGAAGCTAATAAACGGTTTTTTAACATTAACAGGCAATAAATTGCCATCGGCCAAATTTAGGCAAAGAGAGAAGATAAGAGGAGCTAACCATGCCACAGATTATTAATACTAATATCATGTCGCTCAATTCACAGCGCCAATTGAATAAATCTCAATTGATGCAGAATGAAGCTATGGAGCGTTTGTCTTCTGGACTTCGTGTTAATAGCGCTAAAGATGATGCTGCTGGCCTTGCAATTGCAACGGCAATGGAATCTCAAATTCGTGGTATCAACCAAGCGGTTCGAAATGCGAATGACGGTATTTCTATGTCGCAAACGGCTGAAGGTGCGATGGATGAGATGACAAACATCTTGCAGCGTATTCGAGAGTTAGCTATTCAATCAGCTAACGATACGAACTCTGCATCGAATAGAGCCTCAATTCAATCTGAAGTGGATCAACTTTATGATGAGCTTGACCGAATTGCTAATGTTACTCAGTTTAATGGTGTGAATGTACTTGACGGTAGTGTTGGCTCAACAACATTGCAAATAGGTGCTAATGCAGGTGAAAATCTCACCTTTTCAATTGATTCTGTAACCACTCGAGATTTAAACCTAAATGCTGTTTCAGGATTAGGTGAGTTGAACGGTGGTCGTGTAAATAGTGGTTCAGCTACACTTGCGGATGAAGTCACTATCAATGGCGTTGCCTTAAGTGCTACTGCAAATAGCGCTAATAGAGCTTCGATTATGGCAGATGCGGTGAACGCAAGTTCAGGAATTACAGGTGTTACAGCAACAGCCTACAACGCGGTAGAAGGGGTAGGCGGGCAAACGGGTGTAACCGCTAACTTAGTAATTAATGGCACAGCCATTGGACCAACAGGAAGTACGAGTGAGCTTGTTGATGCAATAAATAGAGATGTTGCAGGCGTTATTGCTTCAATAGCCAATAACGGTGCTCTATTATTATCTAATGACAATGGTAATAGTATTGATGTATCGGCTGGTGGTTCTGAAGTCGGTATTGTTGATGGCAATTATCAAGGTTTCTTGGCATTATCAAGTGCGGATCAGTCTGAAATTGAGCTTGGCTTAGGAAACGCAGCTAGCGCCTCAGCAGCTCAATTGCAACAATTTGGTTTTAACGAAGCACAAGGTTCAGATAATATTAGCGGCGGGGAAGTGACTAATGTCGCTATTACTGGCGCAGATGGAATACAAATTAACGGTATTGATTTAGGCGAAGTAACAGGTACTTCTGCAGCAGATAAAGCGTTTGCAATTAATACGATTACGGAGCTGACTGGTGTAAGTGCAAGTGCGACCACAGAAGTGAAATATGAAGTGGTTTTCCCAGAAACGACTACTAGTGTACTTACTTTAAATGGCTCAGCTATCACACTTGGCGCTGGTGTTGTTTCATTAGATGATGTAGTAGCCACGATTAATGGTTCGGGTATTCAAGGGGTTGTTGCTACATCTGATCCGATAACGGGATCGATTATATTCACTTCTCAATCTGGTGGAGATATTAGTGTAAATTCCAATGTTACAGGCTCATTAATTGATGAAGGGGGAACAGGTAATACAGGGGGAACCGGTATTACAACTTTAGGTAAAATAACACTAACGGGTAAAGATGGTAAAGATGTCACTATCACCAGTAATGCTAACTCAGAAGCGGCTAGAGATACAGCTTTAGGTAAGCTTGGATTTATTGACTTTGGTGGAAGTTCTTCTGCAATAGGTACAGGGCTAAGTGTTTTATCGGTGGCAAATTCAGAAAATACCATTGAGAGAATTGATGCTGCTTTAGAGCATATTTCTAATTCAAGGGCGGGTTTAGGTGCTGTGCAAAACAGGCTAGCCTCTACTATTGCTAATTTAGAGAATGTTTCTCAAAACTTGTCATCGTCTAAATCTCGCATTGTTGATGCCGATTTTGCTGCAGAAACATCGAAACTCAGTAAAGCTCAGATATTACAACAAGCAGGTACCGCTATGCTTTCCCAAGCGAATGCAAGCACGCAAAACGTTTTATCTTTACTACAGGGCTAACTTTACCGTAGTAAGCTGAAAAGATTTTAAACTATTCTTATTTTATTTTATTTTATTTTTTCTGCTTATTATATCGATTAATCTGTATGAAAATCATGCTAAAGCTAAGTAATTACTTAGCTTTTTTTATGTCTTATGTTCCTCAATTTTTTATTCATTCCCGCTCACATCTTATTATTTCAATTATTTTCTAAAAAAGATTAAAGAAAAATATAATGCAACCGATAACGTGTTTAAGTCAGTTATTTGACGTAAACAATTCATCAGACTTTTCTGTTGAAACTTAAAATCGTAGGGAGCATATTATGCCTTCAGTAGTTAACACAAATGTGATGTCGCTAAACGCGCAACGTCAACTTAATAAATCGCAGTTATCACAAAATACTGCAATGGAACGCTTATCTTCTGGTTTACGTATCAACAGTGCAAAAGATGATGCAGCGGGTCTTGCCATTTCAACCGGTATGGCATCTCAAATTCGAGGTTTAAACCAAGCGGTACGAAATGCTAACGATGGTATTTCAATGGCGCAAACAGCCGAGGGGTCAATGGACGAAATGACCAATATCCTGCAACGTATGCGTGAGTTAAGTGTACAAGCAGCAAATGATACCAACTCCTCATCAAACAGAGCTTCAATTCAAATTGAGATTGATCAACTTTATAGTGAGATGGACAGAATCGCGAGTACTACTTCTTTTAACGGTATTAATTTACTTGATGGTTCAAATAAATCAACGAACTTACACATAGGTTCTGAATCAGGGCAATCTTTATCATTCTCAATTCAAGCGGTTACCACAAAAGACTTAAACCTTAATGCGGTATCTGGGTTGGGTGAGCTAAACGGTGGCCGAGCAAATACTACTGCAGCAATGGGGACTGGAGATGTAACACTTAATGGGGTTACTTTATCTGGTACTGGCGCTGCTGGCGCTAACATGGCAGCAGATGTAAAAGATATGGTTAATGCATCAACTGGTTTAACCGGTGTAACCGCTAGTGCGTATAACAGTGTAGAAGGCACTGCAGGTCAAACCGGTGTTACTTCTGGTTTAATAATAAACGGTGTTACATTAGCTAATACTGGTAGTATGACAGAATTAGTTGATACCATTAACCGAGATGTTGCAGGGGTTACCGCATCACTTAATAGTGAAGGTGCGCTAAGTTTAAGTAATGATACGGGTAACCAAATTGATGTTGATGGCACTGTGGCAGGCTCTGGTTTAGTTGTAGATGACTATCAAGGGTATGTTTCATTAACCAGTGCAGATGGTGGAGAGATTACAATAGGTGCTAATACACCATCAGTGACAGCGGCAGATGGTAGTGATTCAGCTCAACAAATGGGCTTTATGATAGGTACGGGATCAGATAGAGTTACAGGAAGTTCAGCTGATACTAATTTAGTAACATCAACGGACGCAATACAAATTAACGGTGTTGATTTAGGCGCGGTTACAGGTACTACAGCAGCAGATAAGGCATTTGCTATTAATGCCATTAGTGATCAAACGGGGGTTAGTGCATCAGCGACTACCGAAATTAGTTATGAAGTAAATATTACAGGTATTAATGCTGAAACAGGTTTAGTCATTAATGGTGTCTCATTAGACTTTACAACTGCCACAGGTATTTCAGTCAATTCACTAGATGAATTAGTGGCTGGAATTAATGCGGCAGGTATTCAAGGTGTAGTAGCAACAGCTGATGATACTACAGGGAGTTTAATATTAACATCACAAGCAGGATCGGATATTAATGTTTATGGTACAACCGCTAACGGTGGTGCAAATGCAGTATTTGAAGGAGTTACGCTAGGTACACAAGCTAGCGCGGCTGAAAAAACTCACGGTACCATATCATTAACAGGCGCTGATGGGGCTGATGTTATTATAACTAGTAACGCCGCAGATCAAGCTGCAAAAGATGCAGCTTTAGAAAAGTTAGGCATGACAGAGGTTGGTGGTAGTAATTCGTCAATAGGTGTTGGCTTGAGTGTTAACTCTGTTGCAAATGCAAACAATACTATTGACCGTATAGATGATGCACTAGACAAAATTAGTGATGGTCGAGCAAACTTAGGTGCTATTCAAAACCGCTTAAGTTCAACAATATCTAACTTGTCAAATGTATCGCAAAATATATCAGCGGCGAATTCTCGAATTAGAGATGCTGACTTTGCGGCAGAAACATCTGCATTAAGTAAGTCACAAGTTTTACAACAAGCGGGTACAGCGATGCTTTCACAAGCAAATGCTTCAACCCAAAGTGTATTATCTCTTCTGGGCTAAGCCTAGGAAGTTAATACCAACAGCGTAAAATAAACAAAGCTTCTCTGTGAATTTTACAGAGAAGCTTTTACGTATTAATCGATTTAGCAATATTGGAAAGAAGCTAGAACAATGTATCGATTAGTATTTCAGCAAGCAAAGTATAAGTATCAACATTTTTACTTAAGCACTTTAATTGGTAAAGTATTTAAGCAAAAATTACGTAGGAGTAGATATTATGAATGAGACATCATTTACATCAATTCCAGTGAATACAGCGACTTTAGGAGTTGAGAGTAAGAGTAACTTGCAAAACCAGGAGCTTGAGCTAGCAACTGAAAAAGTTAATGACGTTGTTAGTACATCTGCAACGCTTAACAAAAAGGAACAAGATCAAAGTGCAGAACAAAAGCCGCTAGAAGCACAAGAGACAGAGCACTTAGTCGCAAGTTTGAATGCTTTTGTTCAACTGATGGACCGCAATATCTCTTTTGAAGTAGATACCCTAAGTGGGCGAGATGTTATTTCTGTATTCGACAAAGAAACAGAAGTCTTAATTAGGCAAATTCCCAGTGAAGAAACACTCGAACTGCTAAATAGAATGGATAAAGTGGTTGGTGTGCTATTTAGTGAAAATGTTTGATAACACATATTTATGGCTGTTATTTTGCATGCTATTATGTGCAAATTTTTTATGAAAATTACTTTTAATCGTTTTAATCGCTTAATAAAAAATAGTTTAGTGACTAAAATTTTGTAAATAAATTTGTTGAACCGCGTTAACTTAGCGCTTATATCGCAACACGTTTAATGACAATATTTATGTTCTAGGAGTACTAATTATGCCAGCAATTACCTCGACGGGTTTAGGTTCAGGTCTTCAAATTAACGATATTGTTACAGCTATTGTAGAGGCTGAAAAAGTGCCTGCACAAGGCCTAATAGACAGTGATGCCGTAAAGGCTACAGAGCAGATTTCTGCGTACGGTGCAATTAATAGCGCACTTTCAACCTTTAAAGACTCTTATAAAAACCTATCTAAAACATCAAGTTATTCAGCCGTTAATATTTCCTCTTCAAACGATTCTGTTCTCACGGCAACGGCAGGTCTAGGTGCTCAGACAGGTGTTTATGATATTGAAGTACTTGCTAAGGCTCAAGCGCAAAGCGTGGCAACTGGTGCTTATGCTAGCCCCAATGATTCAATTGGTACAGGGAGCTTAACAATACGCTATGGCTCTTATGCAACAGGGAGTTTTGTGGTAAATGATGATACGACCATTAAAACAATTACAGTTGATTCTTCAAACAATACATTATCCACTTTTAGAGATGCGATTAACGCTGATGAAGATAATGGCTTAACCGCTTCTATCGTTAACGATGGCAGTGGTTATCGTTTAGTGATGATTAGTGATAATACAGGGGAAGAATTTGCGATGGAAATCACCGCGGATGACGATGATGGTGATGATACAGATAACCTTTCAGGCCTTTCACAGTTGGCTTATAACGACACTAACAAAAATTTAACGCAAACAGTGGCGGCTAATGATGCCCAAATTGTGATGAATGGACTAACAATTACCCGTAATGAAAATAATATAGCGAGTGTTATTACTGGGGTTACGATTGATATTTTAGATGCAAAACCAGGCGAAAATATTCGTTTAAATATAAATAGAGATACCTCTCAAGTTGAGAGCGAAATAAGAGCCTTTGTTGATAATTATAACTCACTTACCTTACAGCTTAATGAATTAACTAAAGTTGACTCAAGTAATGGTGAAAAAGGCGTTTTAGTAGGGGATGCAACGGTTAGAAGTATTGAAAATCAACTTAGAGGTTTGTTGAATCAACGCTTAGAAGACCTACCAGGCTCGATAAAAAGTTTTGCCAATTTAGGTATTTTTACTAATAGAGATGGCACATTAGAAATCAATGAAAGTAACTCCGCATTACCCAAATTCTCTGAGGTACTTAAAGATAATATTGCCGATGTTGCCGACTTTTTTACTGCAACAGGTGCAGCGTCAGATAGCCAGGTTATATTTACCAGTTCTAATTCATTAACCCAACCTGGCACTTATGCTGTCGAGGTAACTCAATTAGCCACAACTGGGAGCTTAACCGGTAGTGCTGTTACTAATTTTGACGTAAGTAGCGCCAATGAAAACGATACGTTTAAAGTACGTATTGATGGTATTTTATCTAACGATATTGTCATCGCTAATCAAATTTATACTTCCGTAGCAGAGCTTGCTTCTGAACTACAATCTAAAATTAACTCAGATAGTACATTACTCGATAAAGGTGTGGGTGTCGTTGTGAGTGAAGATGCAGGTAAACTTAAAATTGCTTCGAGTCTTTATGGCTCAAGCTCTTCGGTTGCTTTTACAGAAGTTGATGTAAACTTCCTTTCTCACCTAGGTATAGGAGTACAGCAAGGCACTGCTGGCGTCGATGTAGAAGGTACAATTGATGGCGTAAGTGCCTTTGCCGATGGACAATTTTTGCTGTCTGAAACAGGTGACTCAGCGGGGATTAAAATTGAGATTGTCGGTGGTGCATTAGGAAGTAGAGGTACGGTTTCTTTTTCAGAAGGTACAACCGTACTTATGAATGCGTTGCTCGATGGTATGATTGATAATCAAATTTCAAGTGCGAGTGGGGATGTAAACTCCTCCAATGTAGATGGTGCTCCACCTTCAACATTACTAGATGCTAAAACAGATTCTTTATACAAAAAGCTTGAACAACTTGACAGACAAGATGCCGACTTGAAGCTTAAAATGGATAAATATGAGGAACGTTTGTTCAAGCAATTTAATGCGATGGACTCAGCTGTTGCAGCATTAAATGCGACAATGGGCAGTCTAGACTCTATGCTTGACCAACTGCCTGGTTATACACGCGAGAAAAATTAATCTGACAAAGCATTTATAATGAAGTTATCCATTTAGATATTTCATCTGCAACACTAAATGGCTTACATGTTTTCCTATCTGTTTTTAATAAGTTAATTTGGTCTATTGGATCAAAAATTGCTTATACATTTCATTAATTCTAACTGTTAAATTTTACAAAAATTTTATTTGTAGCCAGCTTAGTTCCGAACTTTTATGAATAGAGCTATGAAGTGTCAAATTTTTGTTATCAGGAATCTTTATGACTACCTTGTCAGATGTTGAAATCGATATTCAAACCAAGCTATTACGTGCGACTTTTTTAAATAATATGATGGCATTTAAAAAACATATGCCAGAGATATTTGATTTTTACCAAAATTACCAACCAACGAGGGTAAAGCTTACCTTTGATCAAAACTCAGAAATTAACATGGTATCTGACGGTGGGCTTGTATATGAGTCCCATGCAAAAGCAAGTAGTTATGAGCAAGCAGAAGCTTTTTATAATGAACCTAGGTTGTTTTCTTACAGTTTAAGTAAAGATGGAAATAATTTATTTGAACATGAACGAGCTTTAAGAAAAGTATATTTAAAACGAGAGAAAGACTCCCCTAATTCAAGATATAACCTATTAAAGCATGAGAAACATATAGATATGTTAACCATGATAGGCGTAGGGTTAGGCTTTCACATAGAAAGACTATTTCAGTTAGCTGATGTACGTTGTTTCTACCTTTATGAGCCAGATCCTGATTGTTTTTACTGCGCTATGCATTGTATCGATTTTGGACCTATCATCGAAAAGTGCTTTAGTTTAGGAGGAGCCTTCACCATAAAGCTAGGCGGCAATGCCAACCAATATGTGAATGGCTTGAATGTTTTTATGACTACACATGGTTTTTCGAATATTGCTCGCTTTTTTAATTATCGTCATTATCGTAGTGAAGCTACCGATGAAACCTTCGCTCGAATTTTCGAATTAGCATATAGATTAAGTAGCGGCTGGGGGTTCTTTGAAGATGAAATAATTAGTATTGATCACACTTTGTCTAATATAGATGAAGGCTTCCCACTTATCTTAAATAAAGTTAACTTTAAAAATCAACTCGCGGACAAGCCCGTTTTTATAATTGGTAATGGTCCATCATTAGATCAAACAATTAATTACATAAGAAAGAATACGGCTAATGTGATAATTTTTACCTGCGGCACTGCACTAAAGCCAGTTTTAGATGCAGGCATAATACCTGACTTTCATATTGAAATGGAGCGGACCGTAGAGTTGTACGAGTGGGTTGATGCCATTGGCCATAAAGACAAATTAAAACTAATAAATATCCTTGCACTAAATACTGTTTACACCAAAATTTTAAAACTATTCAAAAATGCTTATTTGTTATCTAAACCTAAAGATGGTGGTATGGATTTTCTTTATGAATTTTTGAGTGTTGACAACTACCCAGCGGTTGATGCTTGTAATCCAACGGTATCTAATGCTGCTACCGCTGCAGCTGTGTATCTAGGATTTAGTCGATTATACTTATTTGGTGTAGATTATGGATGGATTGATGAAAAGCATCATCATTCTAAAGCGAGTATTTATTATCAAAAAGGGTCTCATGCGGAGCGTAAAACTATGGCAAGTGATATGACTATTCCAGGTAACTTTGTAGACAAAGTATTTACAACACAGCATTTTGATAATTCTCGTGCATCTTTAGAAATCCTATTAGAAAAAAATCCGGATGTTAATTGTTATAACTGTAGTAACGGGGCGAATATTGAGTTGTCAGTACCACTTAAATTTATAGATATCCCCGAATTAACACTGATAGACAATAAAAGTGATTTACTTGAAGATTTATTAATAAACTCCTTTTCAGAAAAAGAAGTTAAAGAGTTAGATCTGAATGCTTTATTTCAAAATAAATTAAATAAGCTCGAAGAGGTAATACAACATTCTGTTGAATTTACCTCTGTAAAAATAAATTCACGCTTACATTTAACACAGCTGTTTGCTTCTCAATTTAAGTATGTGGCTAGTTTTAAAGAAATTAAAGAAACGCAGGTTATATATAGACTTTTACAAGGTACAGTGAATTATTTCCAGTCAAATATTATGACCAATGCTTACTGTTACCAAGATAAAAACCAACAGCTTGAGTATATTAATTACGCGCTAGATATCTATCACAAGCATCTTAACTTTCTATTTAAAAAACTGAGTGATAGTCGAAAGAGTAGTGTATAAACAAGTTGCTAGCGCAAGGCTCTCAATAGCATAAATGCCTCAGCAGACTCTACACCAACACTCGTACCTCTGACGCAATTAAGCGCCTCGATTGCTTTGATTTATCGAGTATATGGGAAGCGGGTAATTTCTTGTTCGTAAATACTAAGAGATGTTTCTTTTGAATTTGCTAATCACTTATATCTTCGAAGTAATTGGGGATAAAAGTAGACCCAATACTTGTTGAAGTATATTCTGTACTCGAATTAACCTTAAATAAGAGAATATTTACGCTATTATTTGGTTGTGGGAGATAGCTTGTTAAAACGGCTTGATTCACGAATTTTATTCGTTATATTCAAAATCCTCATTAGTATCAATTTGTGTAGGACTATAGTAATTTAAAGTTTGCTCTACCCATTGTATTGTCGGCGTCTTTTAATAACGAACTTATCAGCTAATTACTTGAAAAACAGTTATTTTACAAAAAAAGTATTTTGACATTCCGTGATTCATTCATCCCTTTCTTCCTTAGGCGCTTTTTCAACGTCTGTTAACAACTCCCATTTTACTGGGCTTCCACGCTTAATGTCTTGAAGCGTTCTCGCCCCTATAACATGTTGGTAGTATTTAGGTGGCAGGCCTGCTCCTGGCCTTATTCGTCTAATGTGTTCAGGTGTAATGATGCAACCTTTCGGAATATCTTTCACAAAAAATAAAGATCTTCTAAATTTCATATTATCAATTTCAGCTGGTTTTTTTTCAAAACTTGCTGTTCCAAGTGCTTGCCAAGCAATGTTGCTTTCTTCAACAAGTTGTTTCAATTCATTAGGCTCGAGAGAAAAAACACTGTCTGGCCCTTTGTCGGTTCTATTTAAGGTAACGTGTTTCTCGATAACGCATGCACCAAGTGCTACAGCCGTTATGGAAACAGTATTGCTTAGGGTATGATCAGAAAGCCCAGGGATGACTTGCCATTTTTCTGCAATTTTTTTTATGGTTTTTAAGTTACTCTGATTTGCAGGAGCGGGATAAGCGCTAATACAGTGAAGTAAAACAAGTGACTTACCTCCTGCATTTTTTACCGTAGCAACCAGTTCATTTATTTCTGTTTCATCTGCCATCCCAGTAGAAATAATGATAGGTTTGCCTGTTTCGGCAACTTTTTTAATAAGCGGTAGATCTATTGCTTCAAAGGAAGCAATTTTATAAGCAGGACAGTCTAAGGACTCGAGTAAATCGACAGCTGTTTCATCAAATGGAGTGCTAAATACCGTGATACCAATTTTTCTTGCATGCTCAAACATCGCCTTATGCCAATCAAAGGGGGTGTGTGCCCATTGATAAAGCTTATATAAATTATAACCGTCCCATAGACCACCTTTTATTTGAAAGTGTTCATTATCACAATCTATTGTCATAGTATCGGCGCTGTAGGTTTGTAATTTTATGGCGTCAGCGCCCATTTCTTTTGCCATGTCTATTGTGTCTAGTGCACGTTGTAAAGAGCCATTATGGTTTGCTGATAGCTCAGCAATTATATATGGAGGATGTGAAGGCCCAATTTGGGTTCCATCTATGTTGATTTCTGTGTGAAATATTCCTGGCATAGTTATAACTCTTTATATGTATTTAAGTTTTTATTTTTTCTATTGTTAGTCATTGATGTACTTTTAGTTTTTTAAAAAATAAGCAGTAGGGGAAATAGTAGTAAAGCCAGCTCTAGAAAATAAACGATGAGAGGCTGTATTATCTTCATGAACTTCAGCGACTATACCTTGTTTTTTATAGATGTTAGGGATTTTATTGATTGCTTTTAAAGCTATTTTTTTACCTTGGTGCTCAACGGCAATAAGAATAGATATTTTCCAAAAGGGGGCTTCTCTATACTGTGAACTTTCGATAGCATCTAATCTGAGAATGCCCAAAGGCTCTGATAATTGATTTTTAGGATTAGTATGATTAATCATATATAAATGCTTATTGTTATTTGATAAGGTGCTTTTTAACCAATCACAATGTTGCTTCCACTTAACTGGCTCAGGATTATGAGAGTATTTTCGTATTTCACTATTTGATTGCCAATTAAACATCACTTCGCAATCACCATAATTAGCTTCCAGTAAAAAAATATCGTGCGATAGATCGCTCAATACTAGCTCGGTAACATTATTTGCTCCAACCCCATCACAGCATGCGAAGCTTTGAGTACTCATTTTTTTATAATTATCTGTGCTATTCATTATTTTCTTGAGAGACTCTGAAAAATCTAAATAAGTTAAGTTACTAAAGTGACCAAGATCAATTATAGCTCCAAGGTTGGCTAGATTTTTACTAATAAAGCGTTGATTCTCTGCGCTGATAATCGAAAGGCTAGGTAATCCTAAACAGCAACGCTCCCATGCTGTTCCTCCTGAAGAGCCTATCGCGATATCAGCATCTAACATAAGTTGCGCCATAGATTTAGGATTGCTGACAATAGTAACCCAATCTAGATTATTAGAAGTGTTGTCTAACATTTTAGCAATAGAAAGCTGATTTAAAACAATTACTACTTTCAAATCTTTAGTGATTAGTTGAGAGTGCTTTAATTTAATTAGCCAATTTAATAAATTGTTAGTGATATTATTGGGGTCAGTTCCACCGATAGAGATCAGAAGGTTTTTAATTTCAAAATTATTTTTCCTTTTATTTTTAGCTATTTTGCGTAGTTTAAAAAACTCATCTCGCAACATGATAAACTCAGTTCCTAATAATAATTGGCAATGGTTAGGAACTAAATTTTTATAGTGATAAGCCTCACGACCTAGAGTTTGATCTAATAAAATATCACAATCATGCTTTCGATTAGCGAGATCGTCAATCACCATGATTTTCATTTTATAAATTTTATTTTGCATTTTTTTAATTATTTTATGCCATTGGTAATCTAGGCTGTAATGATCAACAATTAATAAATCTACTTCTAAGCTTTGAAGTAGTTTTAGGCATTCGTTAGCGTCTTTAAGATAACTACAACCTAGCCATAACTTATCGTCCATTTGATCTTCTACATTTTCATCAGGAGCTGAAAGTACAAACACTTCAAAACCTTCCTTCTTAATGAATTCATTTAAATTACCTTGATGATTTTTTGATAAAAAAATTATTTTACAGCTGTTTGCAGATAGCTTTCTAGCTAAGGTTAAGCACCGCATAATATGCCCTGAACCAATTCTAGTGGAGGCATCAACTCTTATGACAATAGTTTTTAAGTACATATTATAGGAAGAAGACGTATCAGGTATCATCATAAATTAGCGTACCTTGAATAAAGGTTTTAGTACTTCACCATGAAAAACATCACCAAAATTTTGCTGCTTAATCGTATTCTCTAAAAAAGGTAAGACATCGCGATAGGCGTCAATCAACTTACTAATATCTTGTGCTTGGTGGGCAAAGCTAATGTTGTGCCCACCTCCCATTAAAAAGCCTTTTTGAGCCATTTCTTGTAGAAATAGAGATTTTAATTGCCAATTTGAGTAGGGGGCACAGTCTAAGATTTGTAAGAAAGACCAACTCGGGTGACCACATAACTTAAGCCATTCAGGACTACCCATTTGAGTTAAAATAGATTGAAGCCCGCTGATAAGTTCCGAGCCCATGGCATTTATATGCTCTATTACCGCTAAGTTTTTTATTTTGGTTAAGGTTGCCTTGGTTGCTGCAAGCGATAAAGTTTCACCTGCAAAAGTCCCTGAGAAGAAGATATCTTCCATCAACATCATGACATCTTTCCGACCGACAACGGCTGATATAGGATAGCCATTGGCCATGCCTTTGCCAAACGTAGCTAAGTCAGGGGTTACATTAAATAAAGCTTGTGCTCCAGCTTTAGCAAAGCGAAACCCTGTGATCATTTCATCGAATATTAATAATGCCCCATGTTGATGGCATAAAGATTTAACCTCTTGCAAGAAGTTACCATCAGGAAAGTTTAAGTTCATCGGTTCCATGATAATCGCAGCGCACGCATTTTTTTCAAGCACGTTTTTTAATGAATTTATATCGTTATACTGAAAAGGGTGGGTCAGTAATTTAGTTGAATTAGGGACTCCCAAATCTCTTGTTGTAGAGCCTATGTACCAGTCTTGCCAACCGTGATAACCACAAACCCCAATATGCTCCCTACCTGTATGTGCTCTTGCTAGACGGATTGAAGCAGAAGTCGCATCACTTCCGTTTTTGCCAAACCTTACCATTTCGGCACATGGCACCATATCAATTATCATTTCAGCCACTTCAGTTTCTAAGCTGTGGGGTAGTGAAAAAGTGACCCCCGATTTAAGCTGCTTAATAACAGCATTATCAACATCTTCATCACAGTACCCCAAAGAAACAGACAGCAAGCCACTCACAAAGTCAGTGTATTGGTTACCATCTACATCCCAAACTTGGCAACCGATGCCACGCTCGATAAATAAAGGAGATACCCCCAAAGGATATGCGACTTTAGATTTACTAAAGGTTTGAGAGCCAAGCGGAATACTTTTTTGTGCGCGGATGAGCAACTGCTCTGATTTTTTAAATTGTTTAATCAAAACATTGCTCCTTGTCTTCTCCTTTTGACTTGTCTAGCCCTTGATTACGGTGATATTGGCTATTAATTTGAGCTAAACTAGGCTCTTTGTTTAATAAGGATAAAATATCGTTCATTGTGAAGTGTTGCTTTTTTAAATATAAAGCTTGGAAAATTTCTTCAACGAACTTCAAGTCTTCTGGCTCATCAACGGTCCATCTATAGCGTGATAAATCATTTACATATGAATAGTTTTCAATGTGAAATAATGACTTATTGTTATGTACATACTGGGTAACATGTTCTCGCTCAGAAGGTTTCTTAGCATTCAACCAACTCTTTTCTAATGTACCCTGGGTAAAAACCTCAACATCAAGTCCATCAGGTAAGGAAGGAGGGCAACAGTTACTTGTATAATGGGCGCCTGTTTGTAAATGAAGCGCAATGACTTCATCGATAATAGCCGCTTCAATCAATGGGCAGTCTCCTGTTAAACGCACAATATGGTCGCATTTATATTTTACGCTTGCTTCATAAAATCTTGTTAACACATCATCTAAACTCCCCCTATAGCAGCTTACATCTAAGGCGTTACATAAGCTCTCAATAGGGTCATCATCTCTTTCTATGCTTGTTGCGACAATGAGTTTATCTATTTGAGACGCTGAGTTTATCCGTTCAATTTCAAGCTCAAGCATGGTTTTGTTCATTATTTTTTTCAGCACTTTGCCCGGTAATCTTGTTGATGAAACTCTTGCTTGTAATATGGCATTCACACTCATAAGGATTTCTCCTGAACGATTAAAGCAAACTGTTTTGCTGTAATACCTAGCTGAATAAGAGAAACCCCTTTGTTATTGACTAGCGCATAGTCTTCTACATTACCTTCAATTTGATAACCACATCTTTGAAAAGCTTTTATACTGCCTTTATTATTTTTATAGGCACCAGCCATTAATTTATTTAGGTTAAGTACTTGAAAAGAAAATTGGCTTACCAGTTGAATGGCTTGTGTTGCAACACCTTTACCCCAATAATTTTTATCTCCAATAAATAAGCTGATGTCAGCACGTCTGTGATACCAATTAATAGGACCGATTTTAATGTTGCCAATATGCAAATGATTGTCTTTATCACAAATAGCGAGGAGTATTTCAGAGTTACTGTCTTCTTTGCATTTTACAAATTCAGCAATTTTTTCTTTAGACTGAACAACAAAGCGGGTCTCTAAAAACTGATTTACTTCAGGGTCATTTAACCAGTTATAATAGTTGTCGTTAACGTCTTGCAAACCTACATTTCGAAGGTAAATACTTTTACCTTCTAAAAAATAATTGTTTGATAAATCGTTATGCGGCTTCATTGAGGCTCTCTCTTTACATTTACGGGCTTAATTTCGTTAAAGTTGCCAGTTCATGGGTAAAAGTAATTGCTCATCTTGGCAAGCAAGATGCGATAAGTCATCGTTAAGTTTTACCGCTACCAGATACGCTTTTATAATTTCCTGTAGTTGCTTTGTATTGCAGCACCCCACTAGCACCCTTGATACTTCTTTGCATTGAAGTGCAACCGCTAAAGCTAAACTTACAACAGATACTTGTAATTGTTTTGCTGTGTCAATAAATCGCTCAAAATATGATTTAAAAGGTAAAAAATAATCAGGTATTTCTTTCAAATCCATTAATAATAAGCCTTGTAAAAAAATACTTCGGCAATGCACTTCTACACCTTTATCGGCCAGTTTGTTTAACCACCCCCCTTGAATAAAGCGTTGATCCAATACGTTTAGGGGGAGCTGTACAATATCGATAGGGTAATGTTTTAAACAAAAATCTAATTGCTCAGGTTGATATACAGAAACCCCTACTTTAGATACTCTGCCAAGTTGTTTTTGTTTTAAAAGTGATTCAAAACGTAGTTCTGCAAATGGAGCGCTAATAATGTCTTCTACCTGGTGAAACAAAATAGCATCAAGTTGATTCACTTTAAGATTAAACAGACTCTTATTTATATAACTTTCAATATTGATTTCATTTTCAGCCAACTTGGGGATTTTAGTGACTAAATGCATGCCTTGAGTTAGAGAAAGTTTACCTAAATTTTCTTCTGCATCACCATAAGCAGGGGCGGTATCAAGTACTGTAATTTGATTATTTTTAGCTAAAATGAGCAAGTCTCTTATTTCTTCTAAAGCAACTTGCCCCGTCTGGTTAGTTACACCATAGTCTAGGCCAAATTGAACAGTACCTAATCCTAGTCTCATCATAGCCCCTTCACTTGCTCAATAATATATTCTTGCTCAGTTGCCAAAAGTAAAGGGTGCAAAGGTAATGTAACGACACGTGAATAGTATTCTTCAGCATTTGGAAAGTCACCTTGCGCAAAGCCTAGGCTTGTATAGTAAGGCTGTAAATGAACAGGAATATAATGCACATGCGCACATATCCCTTTATCTCTTAAATGAATAATCGCATCTTTGTGTGCTTGGGTATTGTTGTGCATCGAGCTTTGTTTAGGTAAGAGAATAAGGTAAAGGTGATAACTTGATAAACAATCACTCTTTGACTTTAAAGGCGTCACGTTAGAACTGGCGAAAGCGTTGTCATATCTTTGCGCCAATTCATTGCGTGTAGCAACAAAATCATGCAGTCGAGAAAGTTGCGACAAACCAAGTGCTGCGTGTAAGTCGGTCATCCTATAGTTAAAACCTAAATCGACTTGTTGATAATACCAAGGACCGTGGCTAGGCTCTGTCATTTCATCATTGTTTGATGTAATGCCATGGCTACGAAAGCGCCTCATTTTATTAGCAAGGTTGGTGTCATTGGTAACTGACATTCCACCTTCAGCGCTTGTTACTATCTTAACCGGGTGAAAACTGAAAACAGTAATGTCACTAAACTGACAACTTCCAATTGGTAATTGGTTGTATTTCCCGCCAATAGCGTGCGAAGCGTCTTCAATGATATTAAAGTGATACTCTTTAGCGAGACTCGCAATCGCTTTCATATCACACGACTGACCAGCTAAGTGAACAGGGATGACTACTTTGGGTAAACAATTGTGCTCTTTAGCCCAAACTAATTTCTTTTTAAGCGCGTCAACAGACATATTGCCAGAGCTGAGTTCAATATCGACAAAGTCAACTTTAGCACCACAATATAGAGCGCAATTTGCACTGGCAACAAAGGATATAGGACTAGTCCATACAATGTCATTTTCTCCAACACCTAATGCTAAGTTTGCAATATGCAGGGCAGAGGTTGCACTGTTTACGGCTACCCCATGTTTCGCCTGACATAGCTCGGTGACGGCTTTTTCAAAAGCAGGCACTTTAGGACCTTGGGTTAGCCAATCTGAATTTAGCACTGAAACGACAGCGTCAATGTCTTGTTGAGATATGCTCTGCTTACCATAAGGAATCATAATACTTAAAATTCCACTAATTTATTAACAGTCAATAGCCCTTCTTCATCTAAAAAGTCCTCATTATTTAATGAGTTGTATTCAAACCCATGTTCTACTTGTTTTCCTTTTTCTTTGAGTGCATTGATGGTGAAGTCATTACTTCGGCTAGAAAACTTAATACTGGGTGCTATAACAAAATGATCATCATATTCAAAGGTATGGCAGGAATCATCAGAAGGGCACATAATTTCATGTAGCTTTTCGCCAGGTCGAACTCCTATCAATTTTATAGATAAATCTGGCGCCATGGCTTTGGCTAAATCGATGATGCGCATTGAAGGAATTTTGGGAATGAAAATCTCTCCACCAAGCATACGTTCAAAATTCTTAAGGACAAAATTGACCCCGTCTTGAAGCGTTATCCAAAAACGTGTCATTTCATCATGCGTTACAGGTAATTCAGTGGCGCCATCGGCAATTAATTTTTCAAAAAAAGGCACAACAGAGCCTCTTGAGCCAACAACATTTCCATAGCGAACAACTGAGAAAAGTGTGCGATAGCCACCTGACATATTATTGGCAGCAACAAAGAGCTTGTCGGAAACCAGCTTTGTAGCGCCATATAAGTTGATAGGGTTGGCCGCTTTATCAGTAGAAAGCGCAATTACTTTTTCAACATTATTCGCAAGTGAAGCCGAGATGACATTTTTAGCGCCATTAATGTTTGTTTTTATACATTCCATTGGGTTGTACTCTGCTGCTGGAACTTGCTTTAAAGCAGCAGCGTGAATAACAAAGTCTACGCCTTTCATTGCTTGGGTAAGCCTTTCTTTATCACGCACATCGCCAATAAAATAACGCATACAAGGTGCGTTGAAACATTGTTGCATCTCGTATTGTTTTAGTTCATCACGAGAATAAATAATAATTTTTTTTGGAGTGTATTTTTCCATTAATGTTTTCACGTACATCTTACCAAAAGACCCTGTACCGCCTGTTATCAAAATACTTTTGTTGTCAAACATGCTTTCTCCCAGAACCAAAGCGAAGAGTAAAACTTAAGAGTTGTGAACAGTTATTAAAATAGAATGTCGATAACTTTGTCACAAAAGTTTAAGTTAGATAAATTTACTTACCTTAATAAAGCAATTAACATGCCTAGTTCGATTGAAGGAGGTGGTATTACATTTAAGCAAAAGGAGGTTTAAAAGTAGTTGTGATTTTTGAGGCATTAGAGGTTTTATATTCTAGGTGTTAAACCCTTTAAATTTAACGTATTAGGGATAATACACTTGCATTGCTCGCATTAGCTTGTGAAAGTATTGCGGAAGAGGTTTGTTGAAGAATTTGTAGTTTCCCTAAATTGGCTGTTTCTGCTGCAAAGTCTGCATCTTGAATTCTAGAGCGGCTTTGACTCGCCATTTGATTATTACTTTCATTGACAGCAACAGTGCTTGATAATCGGTTAGATATGGCACCTAAATTCGCTCGTTGGTCTGAAATGTAGCCTAAAGCTCTATCAACTAAGCTAATCGCGTTCGAAGCATCCGTTTCAACATCTAACTGGTGAAGACCTAAAACACTGGCGTCAACCCTAAAAAATGTAAGAGACAGGTCATTATCACTTTCTGAACCTACTTTAAGGTTGTAAAAGCGAGCGAGAAGAGGGTCTACAACACTAGCACTTTTTACTTCTACCGATTGATAGCCCTCAAGTGGGGTAGCAGAAAGATAAACATTGGAATTATCAACCACCGACTCTGCAGTTTTTACTACGCCATCATCGACATCTAAACCGCCAATAGCACCAGTGTCTAAATTAGAGAAATTTAAGGTTTGAATAAAGCTGTCAGCACCAGCTGTATAGGCTACTTTAAAAGCAGCATCACTTGCATAAGTGGTTAAACCGTCGGCATTAAGCTGTGCCAGTGCATCATTAAGCGTTGTAAGGCCTGCAGCTAAGTTATCTTCATCACTTAAGAAGGCCATAATATCTTTAATGCCTTCACCCCCATTAGCTGTAATGTCTTCATGCAAATACCTAACAGCAAGGTATCCTTGTGAATAATGCTTAGAAGTACTGTCCCAAGCACTAAAGAAAGTATTGTCAGCTGCATAAGCTGTTCTATCGGCTGCGCTAAAATGTGTTGTTGTATCGTCTTCGGCAATTAATTGATTTAACACGTTATCATCAGCGCCATGTATAAGCTCAGCAGCACCTTCAGAAAACCATGTTTCTAAAGAGTCTAAATCCATGGTTCGGCCCATAACCGCGTGTACCATTTCATGCGAAATTGTTCTATCGCTATAATTAGGCTGGGATCCACCATCGGGTGCAGAGCCTTGCGGAAATGCTTTAGTATAAATGGTTAATACTTGATTAGTTGCCCTGCTTAAGCTGTCATCATCGGCGGTGCTATAACTTACTGTTGCGGCAAACTTGCTATTGGGATCATCATCAAAAACGATACTTAAGGACTCGTTACCATCGGCTTTAAGACCGAAGTGTGTCTCTATCATGCGTTCAGATTCAGCTAGCCAGTTACTATAAAGTTGATCAACATTGAATTGTCGGCCTTCATCTACCCATTCTGGTAATGCCCCTCGTTCAAAAAGACTTTGCCCATTAAATTTGGTTGTGGTGGATATTCTATCAATTTCATCGGAAAGTACTTTCACCTCTGCAGCAATAGCTGCCTTATCTGAACTTGAGTTAGTGCCATTGGCTGCTTGAATTGATAGTTCTCTGATTCGCTGTAAATTATTAGTAATAGAAGCGAGGGCATTGTCACTGGTTTGAATCGCAGAAATACCATCGTTAACATTTCTAATGGCTTGATTTGCTCCTTTTATTTGAGATGTAAAACCATTAGAAATAGCTAATCCAGCGGCATCATCTCTTGCGCTATTTATTCTTAAACCCGAACTTAACCTTTCCATAGAAATATGTTGCCCGCTAATGCTTTTATCAAGCATGCGCTGACTAAATAAGCCTGGAATGTTGGTGTTTATGGTTAAAGGCATAATAATTCAATAAGTAAAGTCAGTAAGTAAAGTCAGTAAGCAAAATCTATAATCAAATTTGCTAAAAATAGACTAACGAAAGTGTTATCGGCGAGAAATGACAAAGCTTTAATGTTATTTAGGTTTAATTTTTAACTGTGTGTTTAGCTAGAAATTCATGAGGTGGTTTAGCTATTATTTTGGTTCAATCATCTTCTGTAACAGAGAAGTTGACGCTTATCGCTAAAAAATCATTCTTAAATAGAAGATTTTCCAGTAAATGATGATTAAATAGATGGAATTTAAGTTATTGATGTTTATGTTAATAAAAAGGGCGTATTAAGAAGGTACAGCTTAATTATATTTGTATGGTTTACTTATAAGCTTTTATAACGTCACCTGACTTCCTTACTTTTAGTATATCGTCTTTAGTTTGCTGGAATAAAGACTCACAAGCTTGTGTTAATGATGAAGTAAGTTCTATTAGTGTGTCTAACTTGTCTTGTACTGTGATTATTTCTTCAGGTAAATAATCGATAAAAAACTGGTCTATAAGTTGTTTTCTAACTAACTCTCTACTTTCAATTAGGTGATACTTCTTATGTTCAACCAGTTCAAAAAGTTGATAAGTTTTTTTTAGTATAAAATCGATATCGGATTCGATAGCTGTCATTAATTTCACTTTTAACTGTTATGGATTAAAGAACCTAAAGGGGCAACATGTCACTAGCTAGCCTTTACTCTGTTTTCAACAGGAATAGCATCCCAACTTGATTTAATATCAGTGATGAGTCTTTTTACTTCATCTAATTTATCAATATTGTTATTCGCGTTTGCTTCAACAAGAATACGGACAATATAGTCGTATAAATCAAATAAATTTTGAGATATTTCACCGCCTTTTTCCATGTCTAAACTGTCTTGTAATTCGCCTACTAAGGCTATTGCCTTGGTTAAACACTTACCTTTGTTCTCTATTTCATTTCTTGAAATAGCGCCACTTGCAATTGCGACATTAGATAAAATATGTTTAAAAATAATGCTGATAAGTTGGTGCGGACTTGCATCAGCTACGTTATCAACATTAGCATTTTTATATTTCTGTATAGATGATCTCATGACTAATCCTTTACCTTAACTAGATTAATTTAGTGAATTTACTGTACTTACTTACGTTTAAAGTAAGCATCTAATGTGCCAATTTAAAAAAACTAGCTTTAGTTAATTTATTAAGCGTACCTGAAAAATTAAAAACTCATTAACTCTATTGATATAAATGATGACTTCCATTAGATATCAATACATTAGCAAATTAATAAAAAATACTTTAATAAACCATTGAAAATGTCCAAGTCAATTAAATGACTTTAGCGTCAACTTTTTGGTGTTTTTATTTGCGATCTGAATTTTTAGAACTAAAGTTAAAACATAACATGAACCCCATCGCTGTCTTATTCATAGAGGAGCTTCCTCTTAAAGTAGCGTAACAATATAGAAACATAATATATGTCAGCAGCAGTAAAACAGAGAGATGATTCAGCAGTGGCTAAGCCTAAACATGGTCATAATCAGATACTTATTATTGATAACGATTGTGAGCGAACAAAACATATTACTACCGTTTTATCTTTCGTGGGCGAATCGTTTAAACAATGCACCCAAGATCAAGCAATAAATTTTTTAGAAGAAAGCGATAAAATTTTAACGGTTATCCTTGCTGGCGATATTTCCCAATCGACAGCAAAGTTGATCAAGTTAAACCCGCAAATTCCTTTTATATTGCACAATGTAAATGATACGGACTCGCTTAAATCTTTCGTTAATATTATTGGCGAATTAGAG
The DNA here is from genome assembly GCA_049607625.1 of Colwellia sp. Lineage (GTDB taxonomy): Bacteria > Pseudomonadota > Gammaproteobacteria > Enterobacterales > Alteromonadaceae > Colwellia. Next base: position 14,484 of record JBMYWR010000007.1, on the reverse strand, counting down.
CAAAAATTAAATTATGGTCAATTAACAGAGTTGATTCATCATTGTCATCAATACCATAATAATCTTCCTACGGGTTATGGCAATTTTACCTCTGCAGCTTTATTTAGAAGCTTGGTTGGGGTTAGCGAACCGATGGCGCAATTAAGGGCGCTTATAGAGCAAGTGGCTGTGACCAGTGCAAGTGTTCTAATTTTAGGAGAGTCAGGAACAGGTAAAGAAGTGGTGGCTAGAAATATCCATGATTTGTCAGAAAGAGCTAAAGGGCCATTTGTTCCCGTTAACTGTGGAGCGATTCCAGCCGACTTATTAGAAAGTGAGTTATTTGGTCACGAAAAAGGTGCTTTTACCGGTGCTATATCGACTAGAAAAGGGCGCTTTGAAATGGCCGAGGGAGGCACCTTATTTTTAGATGAAATTGGTGATATGCCTCAACCTATGCAGGTTAAGTTATTAAGGGTGTTGCAAGAACGAACTTTTGAACGAGTAGGCGGGATTAAAAGTATAAAGGCGAATGTACGCATTGTTGCCGCAACCCATCAAAAACTAGAAGAAATGATTCAAAACGGCGATTTTCGCGAGGATTTATTCTACCGATTAAATGTTTTCCCTATTGAAACCCCAGCCCTTAGGGAGCGAAGCGAAGATATTCCTTTTTTGTTAAAAGAGTTGTTAAATCGCTTCAAGCGAGATCAAGGAAAAACATTACGGTTTACGCAAAAAGCGATTGAGTCTTTAATGAAGCATCCTTGGTCTGGTAACGTAAGAGAGTTATCAAACTTAATTGAACGCATGCTTATCATGTATTCGGAACAAATAGTCGATGGTGCAGAGCTACCTAAAAAGTATCAGCACGTAGACATTGAACCTTATCAGCCAGAATATCCTCAAGAGTTACAAGCTTCCCAAGAACAAGATGCGATTAATGATTTATTTTCAGAGCAAGCAAAAGATGACGAAGCCTTACTCGATTCAAAAGGGACATTGGAGGAAAGTGAAGCACAATTGAGCGATAGCTCAAATGGTGAACTTATTTCACAGGATGTTTTACCTTCACATGGGGTTAACTTAAAAGAACATTTAGCAGAGCTAGAGGTTTCGCTCATTGTTCAAGCACTCACTAAGCAAAAATGGGTAGTGGCAAGGGCAGCTGAAATGTTAGGAATGCGAAGAACCACCTTAGTTGAAAAGATGCGGAAATATAATCTTAATAAAGAGGCGTCCTAGTACATTATACCAATTTCATTTAATATATGATCATTTCTACTTGTTAAAATTACCAACTACTTCGTTATTTCTTTAATAATTAACGATGCATGGATGCATCTTATTAGACAATGCAGGAGCACATTGTCCTGAACAACTAGTTACTTAAAAAAATGCCTTGTATTTGGCAATTTTCTCTACGTATAAAGTAGATCATATATTTAATTCAATTGGTATTACCTCTACTGAGCTGAACTGAGCTGAACTGAGCTGAGCTAGACAAAATGAACTTAGTACTTTTTTACTCGTGTTTTTAACTTAATACTTTAATTAAAATAAGCGTAAATGAATAGATGTATAAGGCTAGTCAATTAATTGGCTAGCCTTTTTAGTTGATGTATAGGTATGAAATATAATATAAAAAAATGAAGATGTGCGTTGGCATGTATAATGCAAAATACCTCCATAAGTTTCTTATAAAAGTGGTTAACTTATGGCTTCAGTATTATCTTCATTGAACGAACAAAGCACTCGTGTGGTTTTAACGCGCCCTTCATCTAATGACGTATATACCCAGTTTACAGATGGATCGCTTTTACAAAGTGTACATCAAGAAAGCTTGGACAAGCTAGAAGCAGAAAGTTATAAAGGCGAGTTGGCTTTCTTAAGGCAAAGCGCCTTAGAAGCAACACAGATGATTGATGCTATGCCGACTGGATTAGTGATTCTTGATGGCAATGGTTTTGTGGTGAAGTCGAATCAAATGGCGACAAGACTTTTATGTTCTTTACCACAGCAAAACTCTGAAATAAAAAATGTTGGAGAAGAAAAGTCAGAGTTGATAGGTCAGCGCTGGTTAACCATTATTAATAATGTCTTTCAACCTAGAGAGGATGACGGCCATGAAGTCTCTTTAAAAAGTGGACAGCGAGTTAAATTAGAAATAAGTGCACTTGCAGACAAGCCGGGTCAATTAATTATAATCACCGACCTCACTCAAACTCGATTACTTCAAGATAAACTAGGTCAACTCCAAAGGTTATCTTCATTAGGCCGAATGGTCTCTAGTTTAGCTCATCAAATAAGAACACCTCTTTCTGCCGCTATGCTCTATAGCGCTAATTTAAGTAAAGAGCCCTTGTCCGATGAAAATCGATGTGCTTTTCAAGAGAAGCTACATTCTCGTTTACAAGACCTTGAGCAACGGGTTAACGATATGCTGCTTTTCTCAAAGAGTGGTAAAGAGCAGGTTGTCTCGCCCCTATCAGTTAATGCCCTCATTAAAGATGCAGTTAATGCAATGGAAGTCATTGTTAGTAAGGCTAAGGGAAGCGTTGAGGTCGATTATTGCAAAGACGACTGCTATATCTTAGCTAATAAAAGTGCACTCAGTGGCGCTATACAAAACCTTATTCATAATGCTTTACAGGCATATTTACACCATAAAAAAAGTGATGCCAATACCGGTGTGAATATATCAATACAAGTATATTGTCAAAAAGATAAAGCTTATATCAGTGTAAAAGATAATGGTGTGGGTATTCCTCTTGAACTGAAAAGTAAAATTTTCCAACCTTTTTATACTTCAAGTAAGCAGGGAACCGGCTTAGGGCTAGCTGTTGTTAAGTCTGTTTTAAATGCCCATCAAGGTGATGTCTCATTATTAAGTGATAAAGGAGAAGGAGCACACTTTTGTTTAACCTTACCTTTACTTGATGCGATGCAAATGGATGAGTCAACTCAAAAGGAGACAGAAAATGAATAATCATAATATTTTGGTTGTTGAAGATGATGAAGGTCTTCGTGAAGCGTTAATAGATACTCTTACTTTGGGCGGTTATCATTGCAAAGAAGCAGATTCAGGTGAAACGGCTTTAATTTTAATGAAGAAGCTAACGGCAGAGCAGACTGTTATCGACCTTATTATTACCGATGTACAAATGGGGGGGATGTCGGGTTTATCTTTACTTAAAAGTATTAAAAATATTTATCCGAATATCCCCGTATTATTAATGACGGCATATGGCACGATTGATGATGCGGTTGAAGCGATGCAATTTGGTGCTTGTAATTATATTGCCAAACCTTTTGAAGCTGACATGTTATTGAATATGATAAGTCAGTATATCCCACCAAAACAAGTAGATAACTCTCAACCTGTGGTAAAAGACAAACAAAGTATTGAGCTACTTAATTTGGCCACCAAAGTTGCTACAACAGATGCTTCAGTAATGATATTAGGGCCAAGTGGCTCAGGAAAAGAAGTGCTCGCCCAATATGTTCATAACCAATCAGCGCGAGCAAATGAAGCCTTTGTCGCTATAAATTGTGCCGCTATTCCTGAAAATATGCTTGAAGCAACATTATTTGGCTATGAAAAGGGGGCTTTTACCGGTGCAATTCAAGCATGCCCTGGAAAGTTTGAACAAGCCCAAGGTGGCACTATTTTACTTGATGAGATAACCGAAATGGACTTGAATTTACAAGCAAAAATATTGCGTGTTTTACAAGAACGTGAAGTAGAAAGGTTAGGTGGACGAAAAACGATTCAACTCAATGTTCGTGTTATTGCAACGAGTAATAGAAATTTAATAGAAGCAGTAAAAGCAGGTATATTTAGAGAAGATCTGTATTATCGTTTAAATGTTTTCCCACTTACGTGGTTGCCCTTATGTGATAGAGCTGGAGATATTTTGCCATTAGCTCAACACCTTATTGAACATCATAAAAGTAATCTAAGCGAAGTTAACTCTAATGATAGCAAGCCAAACAACCGTGCTTTTACTTTTACACAAGCGGCTCAAGAAAAACTCATTACCTACAACTGGCCTGGTAATGTTAGGGAACTAGATAACGTTATTCAACGTGCGTTAATTGTCACTAACTCTGAAGAAATTGATGCCCAAGACCTTCTTATTGAGCAGTTTGCAATTAGCCATGAAGCTAGAGATAACAGTTCAAGCAGCGTTTTTTCTGATCATAGCGCCCCTGCAAGTGCGATACATTCCTCTGATTTTAATTCATCGCTTCACAAAGAAAACTATAAAGCGAGTATAGATTCGGCAAAAGCAGTTGAACATTCAAATGTGGAAGATAGTTCAGCAATACCTGAGCGTTCTTCTCAAGCGATGGTAAAGCCTGAGAAACTTGGTAACGAGCTAAAAATGCAAGAGCATCAAATTATTCTAGAGACATTACATGCTTGCCATGGTAGTAGAAAAGCGGTAGCTGAAAGGCTTGGAATTAGTCCTAGAACGTTACGATATAAACTCGCTAGGATGCGTGATAACGGCATTGAAATTCCAGCGTAATTAGTTAGCCACTAGAAAGTGAATTTTTTGACAGTGAGCTCTGGCACTATGTTTGCAACAGCCTCTAATGTCACTTCTATTTTACAAAGTTAATACGAGATAGCTTATGGATATTAAAACGAACTCTTTATTTGCTCAAATGCAGCAAATGTCTTTACAAGCATCAGGAAACCCTCAGTCATTAGCTCAGTTGGATAGAGCAGAAAGTACTAATGGAATGCCTGTGGTAAATGAAAGTGGCAGAGACTTTGGTGAATTACTAACAGATGCTTTGCAAACCGTGCATGAATTGCAAAAAGAAGCCGGCACTAAGAAAGTTGCCTTTGAGATGGGCGACCGCAGCGTGACGCTTGCAGATGTCATGACTACATCTGCTAAGTCGGGCATTGCTTTAGATGCGGCAGTTCAAGTGCGCAACAAGTTTGTTGAAGCGTATAAAGAAATCATGAGTATGCCTGTCTAATCGAAAATCATCAAAAACTTATGAGCAATAACTTATCAGTAATAATGTATGAGAAATAATTTACGAGCAATAATTTATGGCTAAAAAAATTCATTGTTTTCCTAGTTGTTAATGGAGAAGTAACGTGGCAGATACAACAGATAATGCGATAGTGCCCCTGGAAGATGGTGGTGATTTAGTCGCACAAGACACCAATGAAAATGCTGTTCCTGAGCAGAAATCTGGTATGGCTGCAAAACTTGGCAATGTTGACTTTCTTAGGCAAATCACCTTAGTTGTTGCGCTCGCTATCTGTCTAGCAATTGCCGTGTTTGTTATTATTCTTGCTAACGAAGCAGAGTATCGGTTCTTAGCAAAACTACCTACCGAAGAGCTTATTAAAACACTTGATGTCCTTGATGCTAACAAAGTCGGATATCGACTAGAGCATAATACTATCTCTGTCCCTATTGATAAATATCAAGAAATAAAACTTTTACTTGCTAGAGAAGGCTTAACCAATGAACCTTCAGATGGTGGTGAAGTATTAATGCAAGATATGGGCTTTGGCGTAAGTCAACGCCTTGAAATGGAAAGGTTAAAGTATGGTAGAGAGCAGCAAATAGCTAAAACGATAGAACAACTTCAAAGTATCTCAAGAGCAAAAGTATTGTTGGCAATCCCTAAAGAGAATATTTTTGCAAGAAAAACGAAGGAGCCTTCAGCAACGGCTGTATTAACATTGCAAAATGGCAATGTGTTCTCTGAAGAAGAAATTGATGCCGTAGTTGATATTATTGCTTCATCGGTTCAGGGCTTAACACCTAGCCGAGTTACCGTAACAGATCAAAACGGTAGGTTGCTGAATTCGGGATCGCAGAACACCATGTCTGCGCGTTCACGTAAAGAGTTTGAAATAGAGCAAAAACGAGAACAAGAGTACTTAAACAAAATCGATAGTATTTTGATTCCTGTTGTAGGGTTAGGAAATTATACCGCGCAAGTTGATATTGCAATGGATTTCACCAATACAGAAGAAACTCAACGAAGATATAACTCGGAAATTCCTGCATTACGAAGCGAAATGAAAATTGAAAATAGTGAAATAGGTGGAGCGTCAAGCGGTGTACCTGGTGCATTGTCTAATCAACCCCCGCTGGAAACTGTTATTCCAGAAGATGCGAATGCAGGTGAGAGTAAACCGGGTTTACCGAGTAGCAAGCGATTAGAAACCACTAAGAATTATGAGCTTGATGAAGCAATTAGCCATACCAAACAACAATCAGGCATTGTGAGAAGAGTGAGCGTTTCAGTTGCTTTAGATTATATCGCCTCTTCAGCCAGCGAGCCAGCCACATCCACAGAAGGCGAAGCGGCAAGCACAACGGCGACATTTATTCCCCGCTCTGAAATTGAGATAGCCAATATAAGGCGCTTACTACAAGGCAGTATTGGCTTTGATTTACAGCGCGGAGATATCGTAGAAGTGATATCAATTCCCTTTATGCGAGAAGAATTACCTCCTTTAATAGATATCGCTTTTTGGCAAGAGCCTTGGTTTTTTAAAATTTTAAAATTAGTCATGGGCGCTTTAGTTATTATGATCCTAATTTTAGCAGTTGTAAGGCCTATGCTTAAACGTCTTGTCTACCCTGATTCAGAGCCTTCAGATTATGGTGATAAATCACTGGATAATCATATTGATTTAGGTGATGAAAGTATGGACCTTATTTCTAGTGATTTTGATGCAGGAGATGTCGGTTTTGCATCGGATGGTAGCCTACAATTACCTGATTTACATCGAGATGAAGATGTTCTTAAAGCGGTTCGGGCCCTCGTTGCAAACGAGCCAGAACTTTCCTCACAAGTAGCAAAAAGTTGGTTAATTGAAGATGAGTGATCAAGCAACAGATATCGCACAAGTCCCTACAGGTTTTGATGTAGATAAGCTTGAAGGAGCAGAAAAAGCCGCTATTTTATTATTGAGCTTATCAGAGGAAGATGCGGCTCAAATTTTAAAGCACCTTGAACCTAAGCAAGTTCAGCAGGTCGGTACCGTTATGGCTGCAATGGAAGACTTTACCCAAGAAAAAATTACCGCTGTACATAAGTTGTTTATTCAAGAAATACAAAATTTCTCAACCATAGGCTTCCAAAGTGAAGAGTTTGTAAAAAAAGCTTTAACAGCGGCTCTAGGCGAAGATAAAGCTGGAAATCTTATCGATCAAATAGTGATGGGGGGAGCAGCGAAAGGTTTAGACTCATTAAAATGGATGGACTCTAAACAAGTTGCCAATATCATTCGAAACGAACATCCGCAAATTCAAACCATTGTTCTATCCTATTTAGCTGCTGAGCAATCTGCTGAAATTATGGCGCAGTTTCCCGATAAAGTGCGCTTAGATTTAATGATGAGAATAGCCAATTTAGAGGAAGTACAACCAGCAGCTTTACAAGAGTTGAACGAAATCATGGAGAAACAATTCGCAGGACAAGCGGGTGCACAAGCTGCAAAAATGGGTGGCTTGAAAGCAGCTGCAGATATTATGAATTACTTAGATACCAATATAGAAGGTGTTTTAATGGACTCTATTCGTGAAAACGATGAAGAAATGAGTCAACAAATACAAGATTTAATGTTTGTCTTTGAAAATTTAGCTGAAGTAGATGACAGAGGTATTCAAGCTATTTTACGTGAAGTACAACAAGAAGCTCTAATGAAAGCCATTAAGGGAGCTGATGAAGAGTTAAAAGAAAAAATACTCGCTAATATGTCTAAACGTGCTGCTGATATGCTTATAGATGATTTAGAAGCGATGGGGCCTGTTCGCTTGAGTGAAGTTGAAGCTGCTCAAAAAGAAATGCTAGCGGTTGCAAGGAGACTTTCCGACTCAGGTGAAATTGTACTTGGTGGTGGAGGTGGAGATGAATTCTTATAAAAGGCTGGTACATAAAATGATGAAAAGTTCTGTTAACTCCATTGTTGATAACGACTAAGCGAATGAAAAATATATCTTTGATATCTAAAAATCAATTTAGTGACTCTGAAATAGAGGAGGTTGATGTATGGCCACTTCCACATGTTGAAGACACTGAATTACAGACAGAAGAAAAAACGAATGCCGTCGGAAAAAAGTCACAATGGCGTTTTGAGCCCCCAGAAGAAACGATTGAAGAAGAGCCTGTTGCTTTAACAATTCAGCAAATAGATGAAATAAGAGAAGCAGCGCATGAGGAAGGATTTAATCAGGGTAAAGAAGAAGGGTTTTCTAAAGGGTATCGAGAGGGTAAAGAAAAGGGCTTAGTGGAAGGTAAAGAAGAGGGCTTTGAACAAGGGCAAAAGGAAGGTGTTGAAGCGGGTAACGAACAAATAGAAACCCTAAGCCTTACTTGGCAAAAATTAATTGAACAGCTTCATACCCCACTTGAAAACGTTGATAAAAATGTAGAAGAGCAGTTACTTGAACTTGTTGTGTCATTAACTGAAGCGGTTGTATTAGAAGAAGCAAAGACTAACCCATCGATACTCATGTCTGCCATCACCGAAGGCATAAAATCACTGCCAAGCAGTGAAGCACAAACTCAAATACTGCTTCATCCTGATGATATTAAAATGGTAGAACAGCAATTTGGCGATGAACATATTAGCGAGTCTGGATGGCGCTTATTACCTGCGCCACAATTAGAACGCGGAGGTTGCCAAATAGAAAACAGCACATCAACTATCGACCTTCAAATAAAATCAAAATTAAAAGAAGTGATTACTCAGTTTCTACAAGAAGCCTTACATCATGGTTGATAGCATAAAGCTTTCTGAGCGATTAAAACAAAAAAAATCTTACATCTATCCTTTCAAGAAAACCATTGCAGGGCGACTCGTTCGTGTTGTTGGTTTAACTTTAGAAGCTGTCGGGGTGAAAGCTCATGTCGGAAGTCAGTGTTTAGTGGAAACCATGCAAGGTAATTTACTAGCAGAGATTGTAGGTTTTTCTAATGAAATCACCTACCTTATGCCAGAAGAAAGCTTAAAAGGCGTATTACCAGGTGCGAGCGTCGTACCGGTAACAAACCAACATCATCTCCCCTTAAGTAACGCTTTACTCGGACGTATTATTAATGGCATAGGTAAGCCAATTGATGATAAAGGCCCTATAAAAACACCCGAAACAGAATATGTCATTGATAATAGACCGATTAACCCTTTATCAAGAAGAGCTATTACAGAGCCTTTAGATGTAGGAATTCGCAGTATTAATAGTTTTCTTACGGTTGGTAAAGGCCAACGTATGGGATTGTTTGCAGGATCTGGGGTGGGTAAAAGTGTTCTGATGGGAATGATGACTCATGGCACGACCGCCGATGTTATTGTGGTTGGTTTAGTGGGAGAGCGTGGTAGAGAAGTTAAAGAATTTATCGAAGAAATTTTAGGTGAAGAGGGGTTGAAGCGCTCTGTTATTGTCGCATCTCCTGCTGATAATTCGCCTTTAATGCGATTAAAGGGCTGTGAAACGGCTGTACAAATTAGTGAATACTTTCGCGATAAGGGTCAAAATGTACTTCTGCTTTTAGACTCATTAACCCGTTACGCACAAGCACAGCGAGAGATAGCCCTAGCCGTAGGGGAGCCACCTGCGACAAAAGGCTATCCACCTTCAGTTTTTTCAAAGCTACCACAATTAGTAGAACGAGCAGGTAACGGCGGAGATGAACAAGGCTCAATTACGGCTTTCTATACTGTGCTGACCGAAGGGGATGACTTACTCGACCCTATTGCCGATGCCGCCCGAGCAATACTTGATGGTCATGTTGTATTATCAAGAGAGCTGGCGGAATCCGGGCATTATCCCGCCATAGATATTGAGGCATCAATATCAAGAGTTATGCCCATGGTAACCTCAGTTGAGCATCAGCAGTTGGCTCGTCAATTAAAACAAATATATTCTTTGTATCAGAAAAATAAAGATCTTATCTCAATCGGCGCATATACCCAAGGTAATGATCCTATGCTTGACCACGCTATTTCCGTTGTGCCTGTTATCGACTTTTTTTTACAGCAACAAACCGATGAGGTGATTACTTTTGAACAAAGTATTGAACAACTAGGAGAGATTATTGCCGCATCACAAGCGAGACAAGCACAAGGAAGTGGAACGCCAACAAATGATTCAGGAGCGAGTTGATGGCTTCTTTTAAAGAAACCAAACAACTTGAAACCCTGCTTAAATTTGAATTAGACAGAGAAAGTCGAGCTGCACAAAAACTGTCTGAAGCAGAGCAACAGGTCAATGAGAATACTGGTCGTCTTTCAGCTGTAAGTGCTTATCGATTAGAGTATATGAAACAGTTAAGTGCTCGCTCTATTGAAGGTATTGATAGCATGACTTATAACCATTATCTTGCCTTTGTTTCGAAACTTGACCATGCAGCAGAGCAAGTGAAAATTGCAATGCATCAAGCTAAAGCGTTATCAGAACATTGCAAAAAACTTTGGTTGCAACAAAAAAGAAAAGTTCAAATGGTCGAGCACCTCCTAGCTAAGCGACAGCAAAAAATCATCAAAAAGTCAGAGCAATTAGAGCAAAAATTATTTGATGAGATGGCAAGTCAACAATTTCAAAGAAAGAAAAACGCCCAACCTAAAAAATAATAAATTAATGGAGATGGAATATTTTTTGCTTACTTAGTTGAAGTTAAAAAAATTTATATCGTTTAATGAACATAACGATTAATTAATATGTGTTTTAGGAATGTTTATGCAGCAACTTAATGTGATAGCCAAGATGCCTAACAAAGAGGTTGAACCTTATGACCTTAAGTCGAATGACTTCGGTCGAAATGAAACAGCACACTATAATAGTCAAAAGAAAGGTACTGATAAAAATTTCTCAAAAGTTATTGAAAAACAGCTTGTTAAAGATTCATTGGAAGAGATGGAACGTGCAGTTCATAAAGAAAATAAGGAAAGTAAATTAGATAAAATATCTAATTCAGACAATAAAACGTGTCGATGCTCTGGCAAAGAAAAGATAAAAGAAGCCTCTACCCCGGCAGATTTTGATAGTAATAAAGTAGATGAAATAAGTGAAAGCGAAAATAAAAAAACAACAAATGCAAGTGAGGCAGAAATTGCCGTCAGTGGCAAAGTACGAGCGAATGACAATGAAATTGTCGCAAGCGAAGCGCTACAAAAAGAAAACGAAGCAATAGAAAAGCAGCCTGAACAACTTATTATGTTGCTAGAAAACGCTAACAAAACGTTAGTAAAAAATGAGAGTCAGATGAAGGACAGTAAACTTCAAGCCCTAGAGCGCATTGGGGTTGAAAACAAAAAAGTTCAGGTTTTATATGAACTTCATGGTAAAGGCGAAATCGAAAGCGGGGATGAAGGTAGTTTTGATGAAACTAAGCCTGTGAACTTAGTAACGAACTCAACGGGGATTGATAAGACTAATCAAGAAATGGAATTAAGTGATAAGAAAGCATCATTAAGTGAAGCGAAAAGTGTGCATGCAGAAAAACAATCGATATTAATCAATTTAGAAGAACAAGAAAAACTTGCCAGTAAAAAAGAAACTTTAGTTCAGCCTCTTGTTAGTAAACGATTTGTTGAAGAAGAACTCATCAATAAATCGTTGCTTCAAGATATGGAAAGTTCAGAGTTAACAGGAGGAAAGGAGGCTAGCTCAACTAGCTCAACTAGCTCAACTAGCTCAACTAGCTCAACTAGCTCAACTAGCTCAATAACGCTTGATACCCACTTGGAAAATCTGAAGTCGAATGAACAGAACTCTCAATATTTGAATGAAAAATATATTAAAGAAAATGATTCATTAAACGGCCCCACAGCGTTACCTAAAAATGAACAATCAACACCTAAACTGGCTCAAGGTAACCATAACGTAATAGAAGCTCATAAAAGCCAACTACAAGAGACGGATAAACCAATACTAGGTGAAAAAAATATTAATCTAGGAATAGAGAATAAGGCACTTAAAAGTAACGAGCAGCTTGCTTCTGCTTTTAATAAAGGCAATACAGAAGAAATTAAAGCTCAGTCATTAATGAATAGTGATAAGTTGGCAGTTAATTTAGGTGCGCTGAACCCAGCAGTTAATCCTTTACAGTTACTAGCAGAGCAGGCTGAAAAAAGCATTAGCCAATCAGCTCTTAATAAAGAGAAGTCGCATGCAATTTCAGAAAAGGCAATCGAAAATCATTTTGTCAATTTACCTAACGGGGCAAATGAAATTTCTTTAACGCAAAGCAAAAGTGGTCAGGTTCATCAAGAAACCATTTCTATATTTAGACACGATTTTGCCCAAGCTGTTAAAGATAAAGTTATGGTAGTGATTTCTCAAAAACTACAGCAGTTTGAAATTAGTTTAGATCCTCCTGAACTTGGCAACGTACAAGTTAGAGTTAATTTACAAGGTGAACAAGCCGCCGTTAATTTTACAGTAAGTAATGCACAAACAAAGGATGCATTAGAAGCAAGTATGAACAAGTTAAAAGATATGTTAGCCCAAGAGGGGGTCGATTTAGGTGACACAAACGTTGAACAAGGTGATGAACAAGCTCAGCAATCTCACGACGAAACCTTTAATACGGGTGAAATGACAAACAAGCTAATGAACAATGAAGACGCAGAACAGTTAACTTTATCAACACGTGCATTTAATCAGGAAATAAATGGAATTGATTACTATGCTTAAAGTAAGTGCGTTGTTATTAGCTTATTGTTTTTTATAAGCATAACTAATTAAATATATCGAGGAAGTCTAATGGCAAAAGATCCTAAAGCACAAGACAATGACAATACAGAAACAAAAGAGGGTAAAGGCAATAAAAAGAAAATTATTATAATTGCGATTGTTATTGTTGTTTTATTAGGAGGGGCAGCAGGAGCATATTTCTTCTTTTTTAGTCAAAGTGATGATGTCGAGGTAAGCACAGATCAAACACAAACGAGTGAGAGTAAAGAAGGGGGAAAAGTAGACTCTGAAGGAAAAGAGCTAGGTGCAAAAATAGGTAATGCGATTTATGTTCCAATGCCTAAGCCTTTTCGTTTTAATGTACCAGGAAAATCTAAAGACAGGTTAGTCGAAATAAGGGTGCAGTTACTTATCAGAGGTACAGAAAATGGAGAGTTAACGAAAAAACACATACCACTGATAGAAAGTACCTTGTTAAGTGTTTTTTCCGAAATGACCGCTGAAAATTTAATGACAAAAGCAGGAAAAGAGTCATTAAAACAAGAGTCTCTATTAGCTATTCAAGAGATGATGCAGGATGTGGAAGATAAAAATTTAGTAGAGAAAGTATTGTTTACCGGCTTTGTAATGCAATAACAATAAATAACCTTAACGTAATATATTAATTTTATTTAGGAAGAGAATGGCAAGTGAGTGACTTATTATCACAAGATGAAATTGACGCTTTATTACACGGTGTTGATGATGTTGAAGAAGAGGAAGTAGAGGAGTCATCTCTCGATGAGGGCAGTACTTCAGACTACGATTTTTCTTCGCAAGATCGCATTGTGCGTGGTCGTATGCCAACGCTCGAAATGGTAAATGAGCGCTTTGCTAGGCACATGCGTATTAGTTTATTTAACATGATGCGTAGAACAGCTGAGGTATCAATTAACGGCATTCAAATGATTAAATTTGGAGAGTATGTTCATACTTTGTTTGTTCCTACTAGTCTTAATATGGTGCGTTTTCGCCCTCTTAAAGGAACAGGGTTGATTACCATGGAGGCTCGACTTGTTTTTATTCTTGTCGATAATTTTTTTGGAGGCGATGGTCGTTATCATGCAAAAATTGAAGGAAGAGAGTTTACGCCAACGGAACGAAGAATTATCCAGATGCTATTAAAACTGGTATTTGAAGACTATAAAGAAGCCTGGTCTCCGGTAATGGATGCCTCTTTTGAATACCTAGACTCAGAAGTAAATCCATCAATGGCTAACATTGTTAGCCCAACTGAAGTCGTTGTTATTAGCTCATTTCATATAGAACTTGACGGTGGTGGAGGAGACTTTCATATTGCACTACCTTACTCCATGCTTGAGCCGATTAGAGAGCTACTTGATGCAGGTGTTCAATCTGATAAAGAAGATACCGATATGCGTTGGTCTAAAGCCTTAAGAGATGAAATTATGGATGTACCTGTAAACTTAAATACAAAATTTATCGAGACAGATATTCCATTGAGTCAAGTGATGGAACTCAAAGCTGGCGATATTATTCCAATAGAAATGCCTGAACACGTGACTGTTTTAGTGGAAGACTTACCAACTTTTAGATCTAAACTAGGCAGAAGCAGAGAAAACTTAGCGCTCCAAATTGAGTCTAAAATACCAAGGCCAGAGTCTGTTAAAAGCGAATTAACCGTTTTAACAAAAGGCGGAAAACGTTTAGACAGCGATGCAGATCTTCATTTGCTTGAAGACGAGTTATAAATTTTATGCTGTTATACCAATGGCATTAAATATGTGATCTACTTTATACGTAGAGAAAATCATCA
>JBMYWR010000006.1:0-50038 GCA_049607625.1 Colwellia sp. | reverse complement strand
TAACAAGTAGAAATGATCACATGATTGATTCGGATGGTATATCTGCTGGCTATTGAGATTGAGAGGAACGCAGCCATGACTTATTTTAACCAGTACAAGTGAGCAATAACTTAGTTGAATTGGTATTAATTACCCTGTAGCGTGTTATTCGTGAACACATATTCTGTATACTAATAAAATAAGAAGCCTAATGATAATAACCTATTCCCCTTTTACTTCTACTTCTACTTCTAGCCATGGTAAAACACAGGATAAACTTATCCGTTTATTGTTTAATTCGCTAGTTAGTATCTTATTACTATCTGCCTTTCTTTTCACTAACCAAACTCTCGCTCAAAAGTCTATTTTTGATACCTCAAGCGAAAGCCTTAAGTTCGACAGTTTTAGTAATGATAAAGAATTTTTGAAAGTTGAAGAGGCATTTGTCATTGATGTATCTCAAGATGACAATCAACTGAATGTGATTTTTGATATAGCCCCAGGTTACTACTTATACCGTCATCAATTTAAATTTTCCGGTGAAAATGTCAGTTTTGTTGAAGTCTCTTTACCACAGGGTGAAAACCACGAAGATGAATTTTTTGGTGTTCAACAAGTCTATAGAGGACAATTGCATTTTATTGTAAACATTGAACAGGCAAAAAGTTCTAGTAATTTTACACTACGCTATCAAGGCTGCGCTGATAAAGGCCTATGCTATCCGCCAAAAAAGCAAACCATTGAACTTGATAAAGTAACGTCGCAATCGAAAAAGTCAGCGGATAATATTGTTGATGCATTAAATGAAAACAATATAACCAATAGCGCACAAACAAGCGAGCAACACCTATTAGCAGACATGTTAAAGCAAGATAGTTTATGGGTTACATTACTGGCTTTTTTCGCAGGTGGCTTGTTGTTATCTTTAACACCTTGTGTTTTTCCTATGTACCCTATTTTAACCGGTATTATTGTAGGTCAAGGTAAGTCATTAACCACCAGTAAAGCCTTCACCCTGTCATTTTTCTACGTTCAAGGTATGGCTATCACTTATACAATACTTGGCGTAGTGGTTGCTCTGGCTGGTGCACAATTTCAAGCCGCCTTTCAACATCCCTACGTTCTTATTGCCTTAAGTGTTTTATTTATATTTTTAGCGCTGTCTATGTTTGGATTTTTCAACTTATCATTACCTTCAAGCTGGCAAAGCAAATTAAACGATCTTAGCAACAGTCAAAAAGGTGGTTCAGTAACCGGTGTTATTCTGATGGGTGTTATATCAGGACTAGTTGCTTCCCCTTGTACAACGGCTCCCCTTACAGGCGCACTTCTTTATATATCTCAAACCGGCGACATCGTTCTTGGCGCATCTGCATTATATGCTTTAAGTTTAGGTATGGGCTTACCGTTACTTATTCTTGGTAGCTCGGGCGGTAAGTTATTACCTAAAGCAGGCGCTTGGATGAATATTATTAAGAATATTTTTGGTTTACTTCTTCTTGCTGTGCCTATCTTTTTACTTGAAAGGTTGATACCAGCTATTGCTTCAGAGTTGTTATGGAGTGCATTAATTATTGCAAGTGCCATGTATTTCTACGTTGAGAACCAAAATAATAGTACAGCAAAGAAGGGCATTTTTTATGCTTTAAGAAGCTTTGTTATTTTTGCGATGATGTTTTATGGCGGACTCATGGCATATCAAAGTATCTACCCTAAAACTTTAACAAGCGGTGATAGTTCGCAACAAAGTAGCTCTGAGCAAGTTAATGAACATGGTTTTGAATTTGAGTACGTAAAAAGCCTGTCCGAATTGAACGAGCGTGTAGCCCATGCAAATGCGAATGGTAAAACCGTAATGGTAGACCTATATGCCGACTGGTGTATTGCCTGTAAAGAATTTGAAAAATACACATTTACCCAGCCTAATGTACAAGCAGTGCTATCAAACAGTGTTTGGATTCAAATAGATTTAACAAATACTGGTAGCAAAGAAAGTAAAGAACTTATGAAGCATTATAATGTTTTTGGCTTACCTTCTATTTTGTTTTTTGATTTAAATGGTAATGAACTGCAAAAGCAGCGTGTAAGCGGTTTTATGAATGATGAAGAATTCACTAAGCATATTAAAACCTTTTTTTAGCTTCCACTCACAAATATGGCTAAGTTGATAACTCCTTATTTGCTTAGCCTGCCACTTAGCCACCCCACTTATATTTAAATTGACAGTTAAATTGACAGTTAAATTGATAGTTAAATTGATAGTTAACCCTAACCTGTTTTAAGAGATAACTTAATATCAGTTTAATTAAGTTATTGCTCATTTGTACTCGACACTTTCAACCCCCTAGTTAGCGTAAACCTCCCTTACACAATCGTTCAAAAAGCAAGCGAAAGAGATAAGACCAGTATTTTGCTGTTATATTCTGCGAAAAGCTTATAATGTGTCGTGATTTGAAATGAACTGCCAAATAATAAAGTTTTCAGTTCACAATTCATAGTGATTGTGTAATTATCATACACAACATAATTTTAATAGCGGTTTTGCAACATATGCCTACAAAGTTTAACGTTTTATTACTAAATGGCCCTAATTTAAATATGCTAGGTAAAAGAGAACCTGGTATTTATGGTAACCAAACATTAACTGACATTGTCACCCAACTTGAACATCAAGCAAGTACACTTGATATCGAGTTAATGCATGTTCAGTCAAATGCTGAACACGAGCTAATCGATGCAATTCATAAAGCTTTTAAAACTGTTGATTTTATCATCATCAATCCCGCAGCATTTACTCATACAAGCGTTGCGCTTAGAGATGCGATACTTGCTGTGAATATTCCTCTTGTTGAGGTGCATTTATCAAATGTTCATGCAAGAGAACAATTTAGACAACATTCTTATTTTTCAGACATTGCCCAAGGGGTTATCTGTGGATTAGGTGTTAAAGGTTATGCTTATGCGCTTGATTTTGTGCACAGCCAATTAACCTCTGAAAATTAAAAGCAGATAAATAAATTACAACGTTGTGTGTTGTTCACGCAATAAAACGGTTACTTGCATTAAACGGTAACCTTTACTCAATATAATTAATTATAACTAATATAAGGTATTACAATGGATATTCGTAAAATTAAAAAACTAATTGAACTTGTTGAAGATTCTGGCATCAATGAATTAGAAATTTCTGAAGGTGAAGAGTCGGTACGAATTTGTCGTGGAGCAGCAGGTGGTGTTGCACCCGTTGTTCAAGCCGCACCTGTTGCACCTATTACGGTTACAACGCCAGCTGCGCCAGCCGCTGCTGCACCATCTGCTCCTGCTGCTCCTTCAGGGCATATGGTTCGCTCACCAATGGTTGGTACGTTCTACGCATCTGCTTCACCAGACTCTCCTGCTTTTGCAGAAGTGGGCCAGCATGTTAATGCCGGTGATACGCTTTGTATCGTTGAAGCAATGAAGATGATGAACCAAATAGAAGCAGATAAATCTGGTGTTATTAAAGAAATTCTAGCTAAAAATGAAGATGCTATTGAATTTGATCAACCGCTTTTCATCATTGAATAAGCTTGTATGCTCATAACAGATAAAGGTTATTCCATGTTAGATAAAGTTGTTATCGCCAATCGTGGCGAAATTGCCTTAAGAATATTGCGTGCGTGTAAAGAGTTAGGCATCAAAACTGTTGCTGTACATTCTACTGCCGACAAAAACTTAAAGCATGTATTATTAGCTGATGAAACCATTTGTATTGGTAAAGCATCTGCGCCTGAAAGTTACCTGAACATTCCTTCAATTATAACGGCTGCAGAAGTGACTAATGCCGTAGCTATTCACCCAGGCTATGGCTTTTTAGCTGAAAATGCTGATTTTGCTGAGCAAGTAGAAAAGTCAGGTTTTGCGTTTGTTGGTCCTACTGCTGAAAGTATTCGTATAATGGGTGACAAGGTTTCTGCAATCAAAGCAATGAAATCTGCAGGCGTTCCATGTGTACCAGGGTCTGATGGTCCGCTTACAGATGATGAAGAACTAAACAAAGCACATGCTAAACGCATTGGCTACCCTGTTATTATCAAAGCAGCTGGTGGTGGCGGTGGTCGTGGTATGCGTGTTGTAAGAAACGAGGAAGAGTTAATTGACTCTATCGCCTTAACAAAGCGTGAAGCAGGGACTATATTCAAAAATGATATGGTTTACATGGAGAAATTCCTTGAAAACCCACGTCATGTTGAAATTCAAATTATCGCTGACGGTCAAGGTGCTGCTATCCATCTTGGTGAGCGTGACTGCTCAATGCAACGTCGTCATCAAAAAGTTGTTGAAGAAGCACCAGCGCCAGGTATTACACCTGAAATGCGTGCTAAAATTGGTGAACGCTGTTGTAATGCTTGTATTGAGATTAATTACCGTGGTGCTGGTACTTTTGAGTTCTTATATGAGAATGGTGAGTTCTATTTCATTGAAATGAATACTCGTATTCAAGTGGAGCACCCTGTAACTGAAATGATTACCGGTGTTGACTTAATTAAAGAGCAATTACGTGTTGCTGCAGGTCAGCCACTATCTTACACCCAAGAAGATATAAAAATTGCCGGACACTCAATTGAGTGTCGTATCAACGCTGAAGATCCTCGTAGTTTCATTCCTTCTCCGGGTAAAATTACACGTTTTCATCCACCAGGCGGTTTAGGTGTACGTTGGGATTCTCATATTTATGCTGACTATTCTGTGCCACCACATTATGACTCAATGATTGGTAAGTTAATTACTTGGGGTGATAATCGTGATGTTGCTATTGCTAGAATGCGTAATGCTTTAAGCGAACTTGTAATTGATGGTATTAAAACCAATATTACCTTACACCAAGATATTTTAGATGATCAAGGTTTTGTTAATGGTGGCGCGAACATTCACTATTTAGAACATAAACTTGCTGAAATTGAATAAGCAAGATAAGTAACCTGAATTCGGCCTAAGAAACTAAAAACTATAATAAAAAACCCAGTATTTACTGGGTTTTTTCTTTTCTATTATTTAGTAAAACTCATGACTTAAGTTAAGAGTTTAACGATTAGTATTATTCTGCTTTTCTAAAAGTCTCTGCTGTTAAATGATGGCGGTTGAGTAACTTATAAAACTCTGTTCTGTTACGTTTGGCAATTTTTGCTGCTTGACTCACATTCCCTGACGTTATGCTCAAAAGTTTTGCTAAATAATCCCTTTCAAACTTGTCTTTTGCTAATTGAAATGAAGGCAAAGAGTTATCTTCTGCACGTAATGCATTTTTAACTAAAGTAGCGCCAATTATATTTTGCGTAGATAGTGCAACACTTTGTTCAACTACATTTTGTAGTTGACGAATATTCCCTGGCCACGGAGCTGATACAAGTACTTCCATCGCTTCTTTTGAAAAACCCGACACCTTATTAAAAGCGTGTTTATTACTTTGTTCTAAAAAGTGTTGCGCTAATAAAGGAATATCTTCCCTACGTTTATCTAAAGGGGGTAATTCAAGTTCTACTACATTAAGTCGATAGTATAAATCTTCACGAAATGTTTTATCGATAATAGCTTGCTTTAAGTCTTTATGTGTCGCTGAAATAACCCTTGAATTTACTTTTATTGACTTGGTACTACCTACCGGTCGTACTTCTTTTTCTTGTAATGCTCTTAATAGCTTAACTTGAAATGCCATTGGCATATCGCCAATTTCATCCAAAAATAGTGTGCCACCATTACTTGATTGAAATAATCCATCATAATTTTTTTCAGCACCCGTAAAGGCACCTTTTACATGTCCGAATAACTCTGATTCAAGTAGTTGTTCTGGAATAGCCGCACAATTAATTGCGACAAAGGGTTTATCTGCTCTTGGGCTAGCCGTGTGTATCGCTTGAGCTAAAAGCTCTTTACCGGTTCCGCTTTGACTATGAATGAGCAAACTAAAATCACTTTTAGCAACTTGTTGTGTTTGCTGAAGTAGAGACTCCATAACAGCACTTTTACTAATTATTTTACTGCGCCAAGACTGTGTCTCATTTTGCTTATTGTTTAACGCTGTTGGCTGTAACCTAATTGCCTGCTGTACTGTGTCAAGTAAGGTTTGACTTTCAAATGGCTTTGTTAAAAAACTAAAAACCCCTTGTTTAGTAGCGCTTATAGCATCAGGAATCGTACCGTGTGCGGTCATAATAATAACAGGCAAATTTTTGTTTTGTTGCTGTATTTGCTCAAACAAAGCCATGCCATCCATGCCATCCATGCGTAGATCACTAACAACAAGATGAGGATGGAATCGCGTTAATATCCCCAAAGCCATTTTACCACTATCTGCCGATTCAACTTGATAACCTGCCGCTTTGAGTCGAATACTCAACAAGCGTAACAAGCTAGGGTCATCATCTACAAGAAGTACTTTATCCTTCGGCCCAGCTGCTGACTTCAACGCCATCTGTTTTACGAGATCTTTCATTTAACGATACCTATGACTACTTATAACTTTCTCTATTTTTCTTAACTGTTCTATTTTTTTTAACAATCCGGCAACTTCAAATTCAAGCGCCTGTATTTCATTGCTCTTCACTTCATTATCGAGAAGTAGTTCATCAATAACATTGTTGCTAGCTATAAGCTTTATTTGTTGATTGAGCTGATCTTTAAGTAAGCTTAAAAAAGCAAGATTATGTGCGCCAATATTTTCTTTGGTGAGGCTTTGCGTGTGTTTATTTAGTACCGTTTTAGCGGAATAAACATTGTAAATAGGTGATTTAGGCAAGCTATAAAGTAACGCTATTTTCATACGTGCCTCATGCTGACTAGATGACAACGCTTGCTTTTGTGTTTCAACCTCTTCTAATAATTCAGAAGTAGATAGCGACCTTAACGAGCTATAATAATAGCCATAATCTATACAAACTTGATTACCATCTGATTGACTATGATTTAAATTACTAACCTGTGCTCCTGTTTCACTTGTTAATTGACATCCCGATATCAACATCACAGAAATGAAAGCAATTGCTGTTTTAAATACATTATTGTTGTTATGATTTTTCATATTTCTCATCGCCTGTTAGAAGCGTAATACGCATTGAAGTACCACTTGGTGAGGCTGTACTGCTATTTACTTCAATCGACCCTTGAAGTCGAGTAAGTAATTCTTTAACTATGGTTAAACCTAAACCACTACTTTTTATAAGATTATCTTTATGAGCTGCACCTTGATAGAAGGCGTTAAAAATTTTACCCTGTTGAGATACTGGTATACCACAACCTTGATCGCTTATTGTAAAAGTGATTCTGTTTGCTATTTTAACACTATTTAACACTATTTCCCCGTTCTGTGGAGAATAATTAATAGCGTTTGACAATAAATTGTCCAAAATAACATCAAGCTGTTTTTTATTACTAAAAATATAAGCATCTTGTAGCTCAGATCTTATTTTTAAATTTTTTCTATTTATATCTAGCTTTCTTTGTTCTATCACATCACCTACCTGCTTTGTGAAATTCAACTTTTCATGTTGCTGTAAACTTGTTGCATCTAAAACCACGTTAAAATTTAATAAATCTTCGATTAAAGACTGCAACCTACTTGTACTTTCCTTCAAAATAGTTGCGATTTCGTGTTGATCGTCATTTAAAATACCCACTGAGTTATCGTATAACAATTCAGAGCCTTCTCTAATTGCCGCTAAAGGGGTCTTTAATTCATGAGAAATATGACGAATAAAACTGGATTTTTGTAACTCTAATTCATACAAACGAGCGCGCATCATATCCAATGCTGTCGCGACTTCAGCAACCTCATTAGAGCCTTTTAAGCTAATCTTTTGCTTAAACTCGCCTTTTTCTAAACGTTGAATTTTGGTTTTTAGTTGTGCTAAAGGTCTTACAATTAACATTATAAAAAATGCAGCAACAAGTATAGTGGCAGGTACAATAAACATAACTCTTAGCATATTGTTATTTACCACACCTGCAAAGTATCTAATACTAGCAGCCTGACTACTAATCACTTGGTTAGTATGATCATTAATTTGGTTACTTAATGCATTTAGTTTTTTAAATTTTTGCTGTAGGCTTTCTAGCGTAAGTTCGCCTAAGTTACCATTGAACTCATTACGTAATAGCTCATCTGTTTCATGGATTTCTAGGGTTAACTCTCTACTCAATCTCCCTAAGGTACTATTTACTGGTTGCTGGTAGTTTTTTTCTAATAACGATAATACACGCTCCTCCTGGAATAAAAACTTATCCATTAAAGTAAGATCTTTTAACACTAAATATTGACTCGCATAGCGCTGCATTACATTTAAAGAGCTTCTTAATTCCCTATTAGTTTGAATAACTTTTGCAACATCAAATATTGCACTGGTGCCTTGTTTAGATAACTGATTTATTTGATAGACACTATAAAGCAATGATAAAAACAACGGTAAAATAACGAAAGAAAAACCTATAATAGTTAATTTTTTAATTGATAAAGCACTAATCCTATCAAAACAAACCCGATATACTTGCTTGGTTTTATTTTTGTATTTTCGAATGAACTTTTGAATGAATTTGGTTTGAGCAAATATATATTTTCTGATTTTCATACAATAGATTTTTAGCGGTGTGCTACCAACTCGTTGCTGTATAGTATTTGTATAGGATTTTGCTGAAAAACACAACGGCGTCTCATTTAAGCAACGGCGTACACAAAGCAAACAAAACCACCTTAGCAACTGATATATAAGCTTTTATCTTTTTAAATCCACATATAATCCGCTACCTAACTTTTATAATTATTTTAACTGTCTCCTAATAGGAACACTCTTTAAGAAAAGCTCAACTCGAGATAGCAAATAAACCATAAAATACAATGACTTGAAAAACTGGCTCGCATTATGCTAACTAGTAAGTGTCTATAGATTTACGCTTTAGCTTTTTGATTGAGCCAAAGTATCGAAAGACTTAGTTATCTTAACGGTTGTTCGAAACTCCCTTAAAATTCGGGCTACCGATTAAGATGCTAATTAGGTAAATAAGATTAGTTACCGGCTGCCCCCCAATTTTCAGCCGGCTTAATCAAATAAGCCTAAAAGCGTCGAAAGACATTGCTATCTTAACGGTTACTCAATACTCCCTTAAATGTGGGTAACCGTAAAGAAGCTAAATGGCGTTATCGCCATATGCCGGCTGCCCCCCAATCTGCAGCCGGCTTTTTTCTTTTCTTCTTTCTATTTTATTATTAGCTTGTGCTAGGGTATTATGTGCGCTTTATCATGATTCTTTTAGAGTAAAATAATGACTTCCCCACTAGAAAAACCTATTGAACCTGCTGATGACGATTGCTGTGGAGGCGGAGCATGCAACCCTTGTGTTTGGGATAATTACTACAGTAAATTACAACAATGGCGTATAGAGCAAGCTAAACTCAAAGAAGCCGCTGAAATGGAAAATTTAAAGACACAGTGACACGAAAAAAGTCTTGAACTTTCTCTTTCTGAAAGCTGACAGCTTCAAACTTTCCCTGCTTTGTCTTACACGTCTAATGCTTCAATGTTTACTATTTCTGAACGATTTAATGTTATTTTAAAGCGTTGTAAATGCTCCTCTGATTTACTTTTTTGCGATAGTATTAAATTAATTTGATAACGCCTTTCTACCCCTTGGCTAGAAATTTTTTGCCCTTCAAGTGTATAGAGACGACCTGCACCTTTTTTAAGAAACCGCACAAACGGAGTCAAATTAAAAAAAATCTGCTGCTGAATATCATCGTAGCCAGGTAAAAACTCTTTCACTAATACCTTATTATCACAACGAAAGTGTAGTAATCTCGCCGCTTGCTTATTTTGGTGGCGACGGGTTTGAAATAACTGATTTACTCTTTTAGGTAGGTCCTTCGCGTTAAGATACTCTAACCACAATATTTGACTTAAAATACGCTTTTTATGCACACTGTGGCTGAATAAGTGTTGCCACTTTGGCCTACCCTTTTGTATTTTTCGCCAAATAAGCCGGGTAATGTCTTCTTTAAAAGTTTCGCGTAAGCCATAAATGACACCTAAAAAAGCAATAAGTGCTAAAGAAATCTCGGTAAAATTTGAACGAGCATTTAACACCAATAACATAACAAAAGCCATAATAACTGCGGTTACCAGCCCACGTACAAGACGCTGTAAATTAACATTTATATATCGAGTCTCTCTTTTAAAGACGACGCCGTATTCAATAAGCCTTTGCAATAAACGCATTTTGTTTGTTATTCGGTTGGGGTCGCTAAGGGTTACTGCGTTATTATATTCTTTCTCAATTCGATAGTTGTTTTCAGCGTTACAAAGTTCAACTAATAATTCTCTTTCTGCGACGTATTCACTACTTTTTGGACCTTTCGATAATAACTTCAAAAAGGACTGCTCAATATGCCAGCTAAGATAATTGTCGGCATTATCAAAAAAAGAACTTAATTTGGGGTCTGAAGGGGTATAACGTCGTAGTCTTTTAGTGAGTTTCTTGGTTTGCTCAGCGAGCTCGATTACAGCAGGATAAAATTGTTCCGCTTCTTTTAATTTTAGGGTTTGTTTGATATCAACATCTAACGCTAATTTCATTTGATATGAAAATAAATTTAAATTTAAACGGTAGTCTGTTTGCTCATTATTTTTATCTTGAGGTTTATTATTTTCTTCTAAAGGGTTCGCCTTATCTCCATCAAAGTTTTGGCTAATAAAGCGGCTTCTAACAAGGGGGAGATGAATTTGATCTGAA
The DNA here is from genome assembly GCA_049607625.1 of Colwellia sp. GTDB lineage: Bacteria > Pseudomonadota > Gammaproteobacteria > Enterobacterales > Alteromonadaceae > Colwellia. Next base: position 39,304 of record JBMYWR010000006.1, on the reverse strand, counting down.
TAATAAGCGCTATGACTTTTAATACTACTGTAAAAATAATCTTCTTCTCTTAGGGTACTCGGATTTATCCCCATCTCTTCTGGTAAAGAGAAGTAAAGATCTAACCTTTGTATTTCCTGAGGCAATAACTGATAGCTCAATTTAAAGGATAAGTTTTCATCTTGCGATAAGTTTACTTTTTTTAAAGGAACTTCTTTAGATTTATTTTTACTCAATACTACTCACCTATTGTTTCTTCTTTAGGGCTGTTACACTGAAACTGTATACTGCTACGTACGTCGATAAAAAAGATTGCATGAAGTGCTAAGTAAAAATTTTTCACTTCGAGCAATGCCTACTGAGTTATTTAAATTCTAATTGAGCCACTAATTGCATTTTGTTCACTGTATTTAAATGATTATATCTTAATAAATATATTCTTTTGATAAAGCTTTAAAGACACAAACCAAAAGAAAATAACATGTAGCAATGCAAACATAAAAGAAGCAAATGTCGCTTCAAATAACAAAGCAAGTTGCTGATAGAGCCAACCATACATGCTGATATCACCAATGTTTATATGTAAATAAAATGTCACAACCAAACCTGAAAGCATATAAACAAACAAAGGGTTTGTACCGTAAACCAGCAGTGGAGAAACCGCTTTGTTGCATTGCTTAATATCGATAAGCCATACAAAAGCGGCTAAGACTATACAAGCCCAACCTGTCGTAAAAATAACGTAAGAAGGGGTCCATAAAGATTTATTAATAGGCATAACTTCATTGAGTAATAGCCCTATTAAAACACTTACAACACCAATTACGATTAATTGAATGACACTATTGTGTTTGTTCTTAATACTGGTTAAATGTCTTGTCACCTCGAAGCCTAATAACATACTAACAATTGCTGGTATTGTACTTAGTAGCCCTTCTGGGTCAAAAGAGACACCTTGCATTGTGTACATATGGCTAGCACCTAAAACTGCTAAATCAAATTGGCGAACAATATTCCCTTCGAGTGTCAGCGCGTCAGCACCAACGCTCAATAGTAACCACCAATATAGAGTAAGCAATAAAGCCGACACTATAAAAATACCCTTACGATTACAAAGAAGTACAATACTTGATGCGAAAATATAGGCAAGACCAATGCGCTGCAATACGCCCATTATACGCCAGTCATTTATATCTGTCGTAAATGGAATTGTGTTTAGCATTAGGCCTAAGAAAAACATAATAGCACCACGTTTTACAATTCTAGCAAACTGAACTGGGCTTGCTGAAAAGTTAGTTTTCTTAAAAGAGAAAAACATGGCTGAGCCAATGATAAAAAGAAAAAAAGGAAAGACAAAATCTGTTACCGTTGCGCCATGCCATTGTGCATGAAGCAGTGGTGAGTATACATGTAACCAAGTGCCCGGTGTATTAACTAAAATCATAAAGGCTATTGTTAAACCTCTAAATGCATCTAATGCTACATAACGTGTCATTTACTTTCCTACCCATATTAACTTGATCTGTATATTATTTAAGATACAGGATACATTATTCTTTTAGCAATGCCATTAAGTTAATGAATTGGTAAAGATATTAGAAGAAGATAAAAACCGATTAGCTGTTGATCAGTATTTATCAAAATTGGTATGGTACACTTAAATAATCTGAACTCGGTTTAATAGGTCATATAATAATGACAACAACAAAAAGTACAAGCACATTAGATACCCTTCTCGCCCAAGCTCAGACTGTATGTCAAACTAAAGGTGTTAGATTTACACCAGTACGTGAACAAGTGTTTGGTTTACTTGCTAAACAAGAAGGTGCTATTGGTGCTTATGATTTACTTGAACAGTTAAAAGAAATTGACCCCGCCGCTAAGCCTGCAACCATTTATAGGGCGTTAGACTTTTTAAGTAAACAAGGTTTTGTCCACAAAATAGAGTCCATTAATGCTTTTGTTATGTGCCATCACTTTGGCGATTGTGATCATCCAGTACAATTACTTATTTGCGATGAGTGTGGCAATGTTGAGGAAATTCAATCAAATAATTTTGATCTTGCTTTAAGAACAATGGCAGATGCAAGTGGTTTTAGTATTAGCCACCAAATTGTAGAAGCGCATGGTCGCTGTAAAAAATGCAACCTGTAGTTTTCTTTTCTGTTTCGAAATAGCTAATTAACGATGAACTTTCACTGAAATTGAAAGTTCATCGCCAAATCATTAATCTTCTTCTAATACATGCGGTCCAGCGTAATTATCAAAACGAGAGAACTTACCTTGGAACGTTAATGGTACACGCCCGATAGGGCCGTTACGTTGCTTACCAATAATAATTTCTGCCATGCCTTTAAATTCACTGTCATCGTGATAAACCTCGTCACGATATATAAACATGATTAAATCGGCATCTTGCTCTATTGAACCAGATTCACGTAAATCTGAGTTAATTGGTCTTTTATCTGAACGTTGCTCTAGACCACGGTTTAACTGTGAAAGTGCGACCACTGGAACTTGTAGCTCTTTGGCTAATGCTTTTAATGAACGAGATATTTCTGCAATTTCTAATGTTCTGTTATCTGAAAACTGCGGAGCACGCATTAATTGCAAGTAATCGATCATAATTAAGCTAATACCACCATGATCTCGGTGAATACGTCGAGCTCTTGAGCGTACTTCTGTTGGCGTTAAACCTGCGGCATCATCAATATACATTTTGCCACTTTCAATTAATAAGCCCATGGTTGAAGATAAACGTGCCCAATCTTCATCATCAAGTTGCCCTGTTCTGATTTTCGTTTGGTCAATACGCCCCAGTGAGGCAAGCATCCTCATCATAATTTGTTCTGAGGGCATCTCTAAACTAAAAATTAAAGCAGGGTGTTCTTGCGTCATCGCGGCATGCTCGGCCAAGTTCATCGCAAAAGTGGTTTTACCCATAGATGGACGAGCTGCAACAATAATTAAATCTGATTTTTGCAAACCGGCGGTCATCTTGTCTAAATCGGCATAACCACTTGGAACACCGGTGACACCACCTGATGGAGTTGTACAAAGCTTTTCAATACGGTCTACAGTTTTTTCTAAAATAGAGTTTAAACCTTCAGGACCTTCTGACTTATTTGCTCTTTTCTCTGCAATAGCGAAAACTTTTGTTTCAGCAAAATCGAGTAAATCAGCGCTAGTACGTCCTTGTGTATCATAACCTGCTTCTGCAATTTCATTAGCAACGCTGATCATTTCTCGGGTAACAGCTCGTTCTCTAACAATATCAGCATAGGCAGCGATGTTAGCTGCACTAGGCGTGTTATTCATCATTTCAGCAAGATAAACAAACCCGCCAGCATCTTCTAGTTTTTGATCGTTTTCAAGGGCTTCCGATAATGTAATTAAATCGACCGGCTCACCTAGCTCAATTAAATCGCCAACAGTTTCGAAAATAACCCGATGTGAACGACTATAAAAATCTGCTGCAACCGTTCGCTCTGCTACTTTATCCCATGTTTCATTATCAAGCAGCAAACCACCTAAGACAGATTGCTCAGCTTCTAATGAGTGTGGTGGTGTTTTCAATTCATCAATTTGCTTATCTTTGATAAATTGCTTTTCTTTAGAAAATTTACCTGGTTTACGTTCGGCCATTTAGCTACGCCTTTCTCTTTTAGCGAAATAATTTGTATCTCGCTAATGTAGCAGAAATGAGGATAAAAATAGAGAGCTAATTCAAATCTATTTTACAACTAGCTTACCACTTACTGTATTCATGATAATAGTCGTACTTGCATCGCCCGTTTGAAAGTTAAGCTTAGAATTTGGTCCATACTTTGAACGCTTTTCCTTCGCTTGAGTTATTTGATTAGTTATACGTCCGCCTGCACTTGCATGTAATCTAAAATCGCCAGCAACGTCGTTATTAAATTGTATAACAGCATCACCACTTACCGTATTGGTTTTGATTGAGCCATTTTTTTGTAAAGCTAATACGGCTTCTATGTCACTATTTACGGTAGAAACACTTACTTCATCCACTTTACCTAACTTAAGCTCAACCTCCCCTGAGACACTTTCTATAGCAACTTCTAAAGCTGAAGACTGAGAAGTTATATCACCGCTCACCGAATTTATCATCAAGCGACCTTTAGAGCCTTTATCACTAATATCGCCACTTACACTCGATAGTCTTATTTTACCTTCTAAACTCTCTGCTTTAATGGAACCACTTACCGATGAGAGCTCCACACTACCTCGTAATGTTTTCGCTTTAACATCTCCACTGACACTATTAACACGGGTGTTTGTTAATAAATCGGTTAAACGAATATCTCCCGATACGCCATCAAAGTTAACTCGTAAAGTTTTTGGCACTTTAACCGTAAGATCTGTATCTGTGCTGCCTGAGTGCTTACTGCTTTCATATTTTGTTTTAATAAGAATTTGTCCATTCTCTTCCCTAAAAACAAACTCAGTCACTTCTTTGTCTAATTCACCTGACACATGCACTTCGTTTTTATCCCAACCAATAATATCAACTTCGCCCATTCTAATTTCTATGGCGACATTGGTTAAATCTTTAGCCGATAGAGATTTATCTATGTCCTCAAAAGCCAATGACGATTGACTAAATGCTAAGCTTGTCGCTACAACGAATGACATTGAAAATAATTTTGTTAACTGTTTCATAAAAACCTTCTTATATTAATGAAAATAATGTTTGTTTATAACGATACGCTTTAAAAGAAAACTAGACTCTATAAAGCGTTACCCATTAGAATACTTGTTCGCGACTATATGGTTTGCCATGTTGTTGTGTATAAACGCTGTAATAAATTAAGCTCTTGCTGTTGAGTAAAATTTAATAAATTGATCAAATCTGCATTGTCACTATCTGCGGCTAATGCTTTCTCTAACGTTGCTCTTGCTGTAGATAGCTGCTCTAACTGCTGTTGCATGTCGGCTGAAAGCTGCGTTGTATCGCTTTGCCCATAACTTACAAGTAATGCTTTTTTTTGTTGATTAAAATTATCTGACATTAAAGAGACCAACATCGAGGTGTCTCCTATTTTCTGTTCATTAGTTTCTTGCATTGGAGAGAAAGACAGCCAAGTCACTAATACAGCCGCTACAACCGAGGCTGCCCATGCGCTTGGCGCTATAACTCGATGCTTATTATCATTACCTCTTTCTTGCGGTTTATCTTGAATCGCTAACTCAATTCCCTGCCAAAGATCACGTTCAGGACTTAATTCTGTTGGTAGTGCGTTGATATGATTTGTTAATGCTTTTTCTGAAATCATCTCGTTCTCAGTATTTAATGGCTGCTTTTTGTTGAATTCTTTATGCGTCTCTTTACTCATGATGAATCCCCTCTTTAGCGATAGATGCTTTAAGTAATTTTCTGGCCCTATGGTATTGTGATTTACTTGAGCCAACCGCCATATTTAACATTCCTGAAATTTCTTCATGTCGATACCCTTCTACTGCAAACAAAACGAAAACTAATCGAGCACGCTCTGGTAATTGCGCAATATGTTTATCTAAAGTCGGTTGCAAAAGCTCATTATCAACTGGTTGATAAGAACCCATTTCAGACTCTCCCTCTACGACATTTTCTGTGCGTTCTTCAATACTAAATACTCTTTGTAACCAGTTTTTTTGTTTGCGTAAGTGTCCTAAAACAACTCTTGTAGCAACACTATGCAACCAAGTACTGAACTTACTTTCACCTCGGAAATTGTTAATTTTTTGCCACAAAACAACAAACACTTCTTGGCATACATCTTCAGCGCTATGCTTGTCTGCAAGCATACGAGCACATAATGCATATACACGTTTATAATGTAGTTGATAAAGCTGGTGAAATGCAGCTTGAGAACCGTGTTTAGCTTGAACAACCCATTCTTGTTCTTGGTTAGCTAAAAATACGTCCTGTGCATCAATTATTTTTGATTCTTGCAACAATAAATTCTCTTATTTAACGTTATTCTAATGATGAAGTTATTCAGTTATATAGCGTTAGATGCACACAATCAAGAAAGGGTTTAAAAGCAATTAAAGTTTTTTTATTGGAAGCTAGAGAAAGTTGAAAGTTGAAAGTTGAAAGTTGAAAGGCTCAAGGTAAAAGCTGCGAGGTGAAAGTTGCAAAGGAGATGACTCCGATTTGGTGTACACCTTTTTAAAGCTAATTTTCAGATATAAAAAAAGCGCCCATAGGCGCTTTTTTCTCTCTTTTTAAAAAGTAATACTTACTTCTTGCTAAGAGCACCAAAACGTTTGTTGAATTTATCAACACGACCACCAGTCTCAGCAGCTTTTTGCTTACCAGTGTAGAATGGGTGACACTCTGAACATACATCTAGGTGAATATCTTTACCAGCTGTAGAGCGAGTTACAATAACGTTACCACAAGAGCAATGTGCTTTAAACTCTGTGTAATTTGGGTGTATACCTTCTTTCATGGGGACCTCTATATCTCTTTTCGAGAAATGGGCGCATCGCTGCTCAGCCGTTTATTCAGTAAAAACTATAAAGTTTTAATGAAAACGCCAAGTACCATACGTAGTTAAAATTAATGGTGGCGAATAATAAAGGATCTTGATGCGCATCGCAAGAGAAAAAACCAGAAAAGATCAAATCATCTACTTACAATGGGCATCATTTATTCTCTTCAGCGAGAAGTTCAAGTTGCATATTTAAACCATTCTCTAAAAGCTAATTTTCAAGCTCGTATATTAAGTCAATTTAAGTATAATAAAGTTAAGTTGGCTTAATATTTCCTATCGATTAATGCCTAGAAACCTCTCTTTTCGGAGTAACATTTTGCCTGAGCAGTACTTTGTCTGAACAATATATAAAAATAGCAATTCCTGTTCCCATGAGACAGTTATTCACTTATCAAGTACCCGAAGCACTGCAAACACCAAGCATACGCATTGGTGAACGTGTTGAAGTGCCATTTGGCTCTAGACGAGTCATTGGTATTGTTATTGAAGTACAAAGCGAATGTGAAATAGCCGCTAATAAAATTAAAAGTATAACAAACCGTTTGCATGACGACTTCCATATAAATGCTTCTTTAGTTAGCTTTTTGCAAACATGTGCAAATTATTACCACCACCCCATTGGCGATGTATTCCAGCAAGCTTTACCTAAGCTACTACGAGATGTAACGAAAAGTACTATCACCCCGCCAATGGTTTGGCACAGCTTTCCTCTTATTACAGAAATTGAAACGGCTACTGACATTGAGAAAAGCCGAATACAAAAACGTGCCGAAATAAAAATAAAAGCGCCAAAACAATATGCACTATTATCTGTTTTAAATGAAAGACAAGGCATAAGTTGGCCAGAACTACGTGTATTAGGCTATAACAAAGCACAATTAAATGCCCTAGTAAAAAAAGACTTAGTATTTGAAAAGGAACAAGAAGCTAATACTTTTGCGTGGCAAAAAGACACCTTAAATGAGCAAAACAAACACGCTCTTTCAACTGAGCAAGCACTTATTGTTGCCACCATTACTCAATCGTTATCTGCGTTTGAGTGTCACCTAATAGATGGGGTTACTGGCAGCGGTAAAACAGAAGTCTATTTACAGGTAATGGAGAGTGTTTTAGCTAATAATCAGCAGGTATTAGTTATTGTCCCTGAAATAGGTCTTACACCACAAACGCTTATGCGCTTTGAACAACGCTTTAAAGTGCCTATTTGCTTGCATCACTCTGCTTTAAACGACAAAGAACGCTTAGATACTTGGCTCAGTGCTCAACAAGGGAGCGCCGCCATTGTTATAGGTACACGTTCGTCGGTATTTACACCGCTGCAAAAACTGGGCTTAATTATTATTGATGAAGAGCACGATGGTTCTTTAAAGCAGCAAGATACTTTTAGATATCATGGTCGTGATATCGCTATTTTAAGAGCGAGTAAACTTAATATTCCCATTATATTAGGTACTGCTACGCCAAGTTTTGAGTCTTTACAAAATGCTTTATCCGGCAAATATAAATATCATAAATTAGAAAAACGTGCAGGTAACAGTAAAAAAGCAGCGATTAAATTGCTTGATATGGCACAGCAACAAGTTGAATTTGGCTTATCTGGTAGCTTAAAGCATGAAATAGAAAAAACCCTCGAAAGAGGTGAGCAAGTCTTATTATTTCTGAATAGACGAGGCTATGCACCAGCGATTAACTGTCAAGAATGTCACTGGATAGCGAATTGTTACCGTTGCGATAAACCTTATACCTTGCATCAAAAGCAACAGTTATTAATATGCCATCACTGTACCGAGCAACAACGTATTCCCCCGCAATGTCCCTCTTGTGGCAGTGTACGTATAGCGCCTATTGGGCAAGGTACCGAGCAATTAGAGCAAAGAATTCAAGACCTATTTCCTAAAGCCAGCATTGTTAGAATAGACAGAGATAGCACTCGTAAAAAAGGTGAACTTGCCAAACTATTACAAGAAGTTAGTGAGAAGAAACATCAAATCCTTGTTGGCACACAAATGCTCGCTAAAGGTCATCACTTCCCTGATGTTACCTTAGTAGGAGTGCTAAGTGTTGATGGTGCATTATTTAGTTTCGACTTTCGAGCGGCCGAACAAATGGCGCAATTATTAATACAAGTAGCTGGCAGAGCTGGCCGTGCGAGCAAGCCTGGGCAAGTATTATTGCAAACCCAGTTCCCCGAGCACCCTTTACTTCAAGATCTTGTGCATAATGGCTATCATCATTTTGCCCGTCAAGCATTGATAGAAAGGCAACAAGCGCTTTTGCCACCTTTTAGCTTTCAAGCATTATTTCGAGCAGAAGCTAATTACCCTTCTTATCCACAAAAGTTTTTACAAGAACTTGCCAATATCCAATGTGATGGCTGTGAATTTGCAGGCCCTGTACCTGCTGCTATGGAAAAGAAAGCTGGTAAGTTTCGCTATCATTTAATTATTCAAGCAAAATCACGAAAAACACTACATAAAGCCCTATGGTTATTGTTAAATCAAATACCGCAAAACCCTTGGCAAGCAAAAGTACGCTGGAACTTAGACATAGATCCTATTGATTTAAATTGGTGAGTCGTTAAAATAAGAAAAGTTTCTCCTAGTTAGTAAAATTTCCCATGGCTCATCAAGATTATGTTTCGCGTGAAAAAGCGAAAAAAAATAAAAAAAATCCTTACAAACCTAAAAAAGCAACCCGTAAAAATAGCCGTAAAAGCGCAAGAACGGCTAATCATTCAAGTAAAACAAAAGTCGTTGGTGTTATTACTTGCTCTTTAATTATCGGTGCTGCTATTGGTTTATGGCAATTAAAAAACAACCCCTTAACCAAAGACGCTGTGGCCACCGATCTTCACAAAAAAACGATAGGACAAACCACACCACAAGAAGTCAATGATAAAGCCATGGTAAAAAAAGACAGTAAGGAACTCCCTTCTTTACCTGATGAACAATGGACTTACGTTGACGAGTTGCAAAAAGAAAAAGAAATTGTTGGCGAATACGAAGTGAAAGAAAATGGCCCTTATAAAATGGTTTGTGGCTCATTCAAACAACGTAGTAGAGCCGAAAAAGTAAAAGCTCAAATGGCTTTTATTGGTATCGAGAGTATTATTCAAACCTCTAAAAATGGCGCCACTACTTGGCACAAAGTAGCGCTTGGCCCTTATACTAAAAAGAGAATGGCCGAAAAAGACAAACACATGTTAAAGAATAATAAAATTACTGGTTGCCAAATTTGGTTATGGCGTTAAGCGCCTTGCTACTTCCGCAAAAAATAAAAAGGCTATTTTATCGATTAAAATAGCCTTTTTATTTAGGCGATTATTAATAGAGCTAATAGATGCTTTTGTTATTAATTGTACAAAATCGTAGAAAAACAGCCCTCCCCTTGAAAAAAATTATTATCCCCCCACTTATCTTATATCATAACAATACACGCATACTTAGTGCTGGTATTGTCTAACTCATTTAATAAGTACAACCAAGTAATAATTCATAAGAGGTTTAATGTGACTACGATAGTTTCAGTTAGGCGTAATGGTAAAGTAGCCATTGGTGGCGATGGCCAAGTTTCACTCGGTAATACCGTTATGAAAGGCAACGCTAAGAAAGTTCGCCGCTTATATAACGACAAAGTCCTTGCCGGCTTTGCAGGAGGTACGGCAGATGCATTTACCTTATTCGAACGTTTTGAAAGCAAATTAGAACAACATCAAGGCCACTTAACCAAAGCCGCCGTTGAACTTGCTAAAGACTGGCGTAGCGACCGCGCATTAAGAAAACTTGAAGCGTTACTCGCCGTTGCTGATGAAACCGCCTCACTTATTATCACCGGTAATGGTGATGTCGTTCAGCCAGAGCACGATTTAATTGCCATTGGTAGTGGTGGTAATTTTGCTCAATCTGCTGCAACCGCTTTATTGGAAAATACCGACTTATCTGCAAAAGAAATAGTAGAAAAGTCTTTAACCATTGCCGGCAGTATTTGTGTATTTACCAATCAAGAACACACTATAGACGAGCTTTAAGGAATAAATAATGTCAGATATGACTCCTCGTGAAATTGTTCACGAATTAGACAGCCACATTGTTGGCCAGGCAGATGCTAAACGTGCCGTTGCTATTGCTTTGCGTAACAGATGGCGCAGAATGCAATTAAATGACGATCTTAAAAATGAAGTAACACCAAAAAATATTTTAATGATTGGCCCGACAGGCGTCGGTAAAACAGAAATAGCCCGTCGACTTGCAAAACTTGCTCGCTCTCCTTTTATCAAAGTAGAAGCAACCAAATTTACCGAAGTAGGCTATGTTGGTAAAGAAGTAGAAACGATTATTCGCGACTTAACTGATGTTGCTATTAAGTTAGTAAAAGAAACTGAAATGTCACGCGTTAAACACCTTGCTGAAGAAGCGGCAGAAGAGCGTATTTTAGATATTTTGCTACCTCCAGCTAGAGATGCTATGGGCAATGTTGATAAAAACGATGATTCAAGCAATTCAAGTACACGACAAATATTTCGCAAGAAACTTCGTGAAGGAAAATTAGACGATAAAGAAATTGAACTAGACTTAGTGGCTCCACAAGTTGGCGTAGAAATTATGGCTCCACCGGGCATGGAGGATATGACTTCTCAGTTACAAAACATGTTCCAAAACATGTCTAGCGACAAAACCAACAAACGTAAGTTAAAAATTAAAGACGCTTTTAAGGCACTGCAAGAAGAAGAAGCGGCAAAAATTGTTAATAACGATGATATCAAGCAAAAGGCAATTGAAGCGGTTGAGCAAAATGGTATTGTGTTTATCGATGAAATTGACAAAATTTGTAAGCGCTCTGACAGCAACAGTGGTGGCGATGTTTCTCGTGAAGGCGTACAGCGCGACTTACTACCATTGGTTGAAGGCTCTACGGTAACCACTAAGCATGGCATGATAAAAACAGATCATATTTTATTTATCGCATCGGGTGCTTTCCAAATGGCAAAACCTTCTGACTTAATTCCTGAGTTACAAGGTAGATTACCAATTCGTGTTGAATTAAAAGCATTAACATCAGAAGATTTTATGCGTATTTTAACCGAACCCTTCGCGTCATTAACAGAGCAATATATCGCGTTATTAGCAACAGAAGGCGTGAATATCACCTTTAGCGACGATGGTATTAAAGCCATTGCTCATGCTGCATGGCAAGTAAATGAAACTACTGAAAACATTGGTGCGAGGCGTTTACACACTATGATGGAAAGATTAACGGAAGAGTTATCTTTTACGGCGGATCAACTTGACGGTGAAACCATTGTCATTGATGAAACGTACGTTAACGACAAACTTAACACCGTTGTTCAAGATGAAGACTTAAGCCGCTTTATTTTATAAGTTAAGTGACTTTATAAAATAAAGATTAGCGCAAAAAACTCGATACTGTTTTTTGCGCTAAGCTTGTAAGGGTAAAACATCAGCTACAACGAGAACAACCTTCGCGGCTAAAGCCAGCTCCTACAAAAGTGATTAACACCCGCACCTATTAACCTGTATGAGTGTGCTTTAGTTAATTAACAAACGCTGGCAAAACGTTGTCTGCGGTAATTTTCATCGTTTTGTCATCTCTTTCATGAGCTGTAAACACCACAATTAAATCTAGCTCCTCAATCATAATAATATACTGACCACCACCGCCTTGTGCTGATTGGCTGTAATAGCTTTTACCAGCGAACTTCATATCCGCTTGCCAAAAGTAATAACCATAACCTGGGTTAGATAAATTATCGCCAATAAAAAAAGCTTGCTCACTGTTAGGATGCACGACTGCATTGGTAGCCTTTTTTACAAAGACTTCTGGAACCAGTTGCTCACCATTGTACTTTCCCTTATTAGCAACCAAAGTGCCCCATTTAAGCATATTTCTAGAGGTCATACTCGAGCCATAAGGCCCTACTAGCAAGCCACTTATATCTTCACGCCATTTAAAGTTGGTAATACCCATTTTATGAAGAAGCTCTTTTTCAATAAAATTTTTAGCTGTGCCAGGTACTACCGCATCGAGTACTTGCATCACCATTCTAGGGTCGGCAGCATTGTAATTAAACACCTGCGATGCAGAATTAATGTCAGGAATGTTCTCAAAGTAGCTCTGAATTTGCTTTTGCCCTTTCATTGCCTCAACATTTTTATCAAGTTCTTTTACTTTTTCTCTGCTAATTTTCACTCCAGATTGCATGCTCATGGCCTTATGTAGGGTGATTTTTTCTACGCCTTTAGCTGCCTTTGAAAGATCTATATCTTTTAAGAAGCTAACTAATGGCTTACTTAAATCGCTCATACTTAGGTAACCCATTTGAATAGCTCTACCTACAGCTAAACTCAAATATGATTTAGTAGATGACGCCTGCATATGTGGTAAATCAACACGGCCACGTAAATAATAAGACTCAAATACTAGCTTGTTTTGGTGACTAATTAATAAACTGTCAATTTTGCCATGCTTGCTGTCTGCTATTTCTTGCGCAAATTTCAATATCATTTGTTCACGCTTTATCGATGTCTTGTCATTACCCTTTTCCGACATGGTACTTAAGTGACCTACTTCAATCCCATCTTTCATTGCCATAGGAGACGTCTCAATATAGGGCTTATCTAGGTAAGCTAAATCCCAAAAAGAGGTTTCTGCATCCGCCTTATCAATAGTGGGTGGTGTGTTTTGTGCCAACGCTTTGTTGGGCATGCCTGTTAGCATACCGACTGTCACGCTTGTTAATATTGTTAGTGTTAAGAGCTGTTTCATTTGTATTTTTATCATGTTGCTTTTACCTTTATTTTTATGCCTTGTAGAAGGCGCTTGTGTTACTTATGTTATTGCTTATGCTATTGCTGTTAAGTGCTACTTTTGTTTTAAACGCTGTATTTATTAGGGCTTAAGTTCTTCGATGATTTGCGCGTCAACCCAGTAAATATCAATACCGCCTTTATCATCAGTCGTTCTGTTAAACAGAATATATTTCCCATCGGGTGTAACACTGGCGTAAAAATCCGACTTATCAGAGTTAATGTTTTCCCCTAAATTAATAGCGGGTCCCCAAGAGTCACCTTTTTGCTTATAGCTAATATAAAGGTCTGAGTCGCCAAATCCGCCTTCTCGCTCACTATCCCAAATAATGTAACTTTCATCAGCAGCAATAAAGGGGTGTGCTGTCCATTTACCAGTATTAATAATTGAACCTATTGGCACAGGTGCTTGGCGCTTGCCATTTTTTATGGTTGAAATACGTATCAGATCATCACTTTTATAATCATCAAACACATAGGTACCTTTAGCCGAAGCAGATAAGCGCATAATGCCCCAATCTTTTCTATCGAACATTGGACCAAGGCTTTTCTTTTCTGACCAACCTGCACCCTGTCTGTCTTTATATTCTTCTGCCATATACATGCGACTCCCGTCTGGTGAGAAAACTACCTCTCCGGTGCGAGGAAAAGTGGTGTACTGTTTCCAAACATTATCTTCAAGACGAAAACCTGTTACGGTGGCTTTCTTTCGGTTACTGGTAAAATAGAACTCGTTCATACCTGGTGCAAAAACACCTTCTAACTGCCAACCTTTTTTCGAAATAATACCTGGCGCAAAAGGCTGTGCTATTTTGCCTGGGGTTTTCTGTCCCATATACGGACCTTTTAAAACAGGGAATTCGCTTTGGCTTTGGCAATGCCCTTTACTGATTAAAGCCAGTAATAAAAGCAGTATGGCAATTAAGGGATCAATTGTTTTCATAAGATTTTGTCTCCACAGAGCATGTTGTTTGTGTTTGTGTTTATATTTTTAGCTTTAGTTTTAGTTTTAGTTTTCAGCCCTAGCTTTATGCTTAAAGCTGAGATGACCTATAAGTTACAAAATACATAGAGAAAAGGCATGACGTTGTGCTGATTTTTACATGACGTCATGCTGATACTTTTAAAACAGCTATTAATCATACATTTGCACCATTCATGTTATGAAGTGAGCGTAATATTAAAAATCTTAGCTACCCTCAAAATTACACGTTATGCTAAGATGTTTATCCTTAATAAGTATTAAAACGAAAACTAAAAATGGAACGACACCAACATGGCTGAACAGTATTGGGTAGGTGATTTTTTTGTTGATTTAACACGAAATCAAATCACTCAAAAAGCAGAGTCTCAACAAATACCACCTAAAGCATTGGCGGTATTAACTTGTTTAGCAAAAAACGTCAATCATGTGGTAAGTCATGACGAACTTTTATCTGAAGTTTGGCCTGATACCATTGTCACGCCTAATACACTGCAACGTAGTATTGCCCAATTAAGAAAAGCGTTAGGTGAAAACAGCCAGTCCTATATAAAGACCCATGCAAAGCAGGGTTATAGTTTAGAAGTAAAAGTAAGATGGCAAGGTAACCTTTCTCCATCTGTGCCGCTCAATGCATCCGATGCTATAGCGGCATCTGAAACTGCATTACCAACTAATGAACCTGTTGAGCAAGGTATTGTTGTAGAGCAAGCTAATCACAAAGTTAGCACGCCCAGCAAAACAGCAAAATTATTTAAAACTGGCATTGCATTAATCGCCACCATTGCAATCACGTTCGTTGTCTTTAAATCATTTCTGTCGGATGAAAAGCTACCACTAAAATTTGTAGCACTAAACTCTCTGACCGCAACAGATGATAAAGAGTATGGTGGTATTTATAGTCCTGACGGCGACTATGTGGTTTTTCAGCGTTACTCCGCAGACATATGTCGTAATAACCACCTTTGGGCGCAAAACACTCAAAGCCAACAAGAGACTCGTCTTACAGAATATATGGGAGCATATGGCGGTCACACTTTCTCTCAAGATGGTAACACACTTGCTTTTATAGAGTCGAACAGGTGCGATCAGCCTGTAACGCAAAAGCTTTGCTATAAATTATTGACCATCGACTTTCAATCAGCTTTAGTAAAGCCGCAGTCTCCTTCTACACTGGTTGAGTGCAAAAATTCACGCATCATTAGCCCTAAGTGGTTAAATAGTGGCAACATAGTGCTTATGCAGGAATTCTCTAATCGTTGGAAATTAATTAGTTATTCTATTGCAGACAACACCAGTAAGGTAATTCATGAAGTTGATGATGGTAGTGTTATCTTTTTCGACTATTCTGCAAAGCAAGATTTAATATCGTTAAACAGTCTGCACAGTGACGGTAAGCAATACATAGAAATACTAAAACCTGATGGCCAACTTATTTCAAGTAATCCAATTAACTTACCTAAAGAGATTTCAGCGAATAGATTCCTTTACCCTAACTTTACACCTTATTCAGACCTCCTAATTTTTAGTACCGGCAGACAACTATTTACCTTGTCTTATCAGGGAAAAATTAACAATGTCAGCTTACCGCTTGATAGAAGCATTAGCTCACCCATTTTTCATCCGACTAACAAGCGCATGTTAGTTACTAAAGGTCATTACGATAGCGATGTTGCTTCAATGCCTCTTGCTGATATATCTTTGGAAAATAAAAAGTACCAACTTTCTGTACTTGATCGCTCAACGCTTGGCGATGGTAAGGCACAATTTCAACCTAATGGTAATCTCATTGCTTTTGAGTCTAGACGTTCAGGTATCGATCAAGTTTGGCTATACGATGGCGAAAGCTCAACGCAGCTTTCTAACTTCCCGTTAGATACCTTTATTTATGAAATGGACTGGGCAAATGATGGACAGTCACTGCTTGTTAATGCCCATAAATCGCTTTATCACATATCACTAGAGTCTGGAAAAACGACCCGTGTGTTTGAACCACCTATTATGAAATTTTTCCAGTGGCATAGCGAAGACAACACTGCTTTAGTACTTATGCGTATTAAAGGTTTACCAAAGTTTGTAGAAATAGACTTAAATACTGGCTTAGCCAAAGTTTTAAAAGATGGCATTGTAAATGACGCCTTAAAAACTGACGATGGACAACTTATTTACACTGACGCTATGGACAGATTTTGGCAATCAGGTGCTGTTGAGGATGAACGAATAACCGTTTTAGAAAACCAAGGAAGTGATAACGGTATACTGCTTAAAGGTAATGTACTTTATGGGGTTAATGAGAGCTTTCAATTATGGTCTTACACGCTTAACACACAAGAATTTAGCATTATCGGTAATATACCTGAGAAAATAGATTTCATCACCGACATAAATCAAGATAGCTTACTTGTTACCTTGCGTATTGCAGCGAAAAAAGAAGTGGCTGAAATTATTTTGGCTGACTAGTAAGCGTGGCACTTATAACACTTCAATTAAGTTATTGCTCACTTGTACTGGTATTAAAGAAAAACAATAAAGAAGGAAGATAAGTAACCTGTACTCGGCTTAACAGATACTTCTCTAGCAGCTATTTTTCCTAGCTTCTGCGTTAAATTCATTTGCAATAGGCAAGCTATTGACGCATGAATTTGCCTTGCTTATCATATGAAAAGAAGAAAAACTATCAAGCTAGAGATGGTTTTATATGTTAAATCAATATACTAGCTAAAATTAAGTTATCTCTTAAACCGAGTTCAGGTTAAGTAAAATGAATCACTTTGTCTAAAGTGATTCATTACTTGAATTAAAGGAGTTAAATTTTCCTTTAAGATGATGATTAATCTTTTAAGACTAATCTTTTAAGAATGACTGGTAAGCCAAATTATTCGACTCTTCTTGCCATTGATACCCTAATGCATCTAAGTGGCTAAAAAACTCATTTTCTTGCTGTTCTTTAACATTAAAGCCCGCTAAAACTTGACCAAACGCTGCGCCATGATTTCGGTAATGAAAAAGCGTAATATTCCAATGTTCACCCATCGCATCTAAGAATTTTTCTAGCGCACCTGGGTGCTCAGGGAATTGAAATCTAAATAAGCGTTCGTTATCTAAGCTTCCCGGTTCGTTAACCGACTTGCCGCCGACCATGTATCTAACGTGTAATTTAGCTAACTCGTTATCGGTAAGATCTAATACTTTGTCATTATGCTTTTGTAAATCTTCAACTAACGCTTCACGGGCATTTGCTTCACCTGATAACCTGATACCGACAAAAATATTAGCTTGAGCTTTGCCGGCATAACGATAGTTAAATTCAGTGATAGCCCTACCGTGTAAGCTTTGACAGAATCGTTTAAAGCTGCCTTTTTCTTCGTTAATGCTTACCGCAAAAACAGCTTCTTTTTTCTCGCCAAGTTCACAACGCTCCGACACATAACGCAAACTATGGAAGTTCATGTTAGCACCCGATAACACGGCAACTAAAGACTGGTTTTCTACTTTGTTTATTGCACAATATTTTTGTAATCCGGCTAACGACAACGCGCCTGCTGGCTCTGCAATAACACGCGTTTGCTCAAAAACATCTTTTATTGACGCACAGATTTCATCGGTACTAACGGTGATCACTTCATCGCAATACTTTTGAATGAGACCAAAGGTATTCTCACCTATACGCTTAACCGCTACGCCATCTGCAAATAAGCCAACTTGCTCTAAATCTACAGGTTTGCCAGCTTCTAAAGCCGCTTTTAAACAAGCTGAATCTTCTGCTTCAACACCGACAATGCGTGTGTTAGGGCTAAGCTGCTTTAAATAAACCGCCATACCGGCAAGTAAACCACCGCCACCCACAGGAATAAAAACCACATCAGCATTTGGTAACTGTTGTAATAACTCTTTTGCAACGGTTCCCTGCCCAACAATAATATCAGCGTCGTCAAAGGGATGAACTAACGTTTTATTTTCCGCACTTGCATATTCAAGTGAAGCAGATTGCGCTTCATTAAAACTGTTACCAACTAAGCGAACCTCACCACCAAAACGTCTTACGTTATCGACCTTAATCTCAGGCGTTGTTTTTGGCATAACAATGGTGGCTTTAATACCTAGTTTGCTTGCGGCAAGTGCCAAACCTTGAGCATGATTACCTGCAGAGGCAGCAATAACTCCATTGGCTTTTTCTTCATCGGATAACGTAGATAATTTATTGCAAGCACCGCGTAATTTAAATGAATGTACAGGTTGCTGATCTTCTCGTTTTAAAAAGAGTTGGTTATTTAAACGTGTAGAAAGCTTGGTAAGTGGCGTTAAATCGGTTTCAACCACCGTATCATAAATAGGCGCTAGCAAAATACGTCTTAGGTAATCAAGTTGCTCTGCTTGCGGACTTAAGGTTTGAGAGCCTAAGGTTTGAGAGCCTAAATTTTGAGAATTTAACGATTCTTGGCTTGTTGTTTCGTTCATAATGAGTCCAATACTCAAAGGGAAATGCATTTAACATTTCCCTTCTTTTTAATCTATTTTTCGCTGACACTATCTAAAAGTTCACGGTCACGTACAGCACCTTTGTCAGCCGAAGTGGCTAACATTGCATAGTTCTTTAAGGCATAGCTAATTGGGCGAACACGGTTTTCTGGTTTCCAACCTGCCTTTCCTTTGGCGTCCATAGCAACACGACGAGCTGCTAATTCAGCTTCATCTACTTGCAAAGTTATTTGACGAGTTGGAATATCAATATGAATAATATCGCCTTGTTCAACTAAAGCGATTGCACCACCATTAGCTGCTTCTGGAGAAACATGGCCAATTGATAAACCTGACGTTCCACCTGAAAAACGCCCATCGGTTAATAAGGCACAAGCTTTACCTAAACCCATCGATTTTAAGTAAGTGGTTGGGTATAACATTTCTTGCATACCAGGGCCGCCTTTAGGACCTTCATAGCGAATAACAACCACTTCGCCAGCAACCACTTTACCATCTAAGATACCTGCTACTGCCGAATCTTGGCTTTCAAATACATGCGCAGGGCCAGTAAATACTAGGTTATCATCACTTACGCCAGCGGTTTTAACAACACAGCCATCTATTGCAATGTTTCCTGAAAGTACTGCTAAGCCACCTTCAGTAGAAAAAGCATTATCGATACTTCGGATACAGCCATTTTCTCTGTCGTCATCTAACGTGTCCCAACGACAATCTTGACTAAAGGCTTTAGTAGTACGAATACCAGCAGGGCCTGCACGGTAGAATTTTTTAACATCTTCGTCATCGGTTAATGTAATGTCGTACTTTTCAATCACATCAGCAAGGGTTGTACCCAAAACATTTGGCACATCTGTTTTAAGTAAACCGGCTCTTGATAATTCACCTAAAATGGCAATAACACCACCTGCGCGATGTACATCTTCCATATGATATTCTGGTGTTGAAGGAGCAACCTTACATAGCTGTGGCACAATGCGTGACAGCTTATCCATATCTTCCATGGTGTAATCTATTTCAGCTTCTTGTGCAGTAGCGAGTAAATGAAGAATGGTATTCGTTGAACCACCCATAGCAATATCTAGACACATGGCATTATGTAAAGCTTCTTTACTAGCAATGTTGCGTGGTAAAGCAGACTCGTCGTTATCTTGATAATAACGCTTAGTTAATTCAACAATTTGCTTGCCTGCTTTTAAGAAAAGTTGCTCTCTGTCTGCATGGGTAGCAAGCATAGAGCCGTTACCAGGAAGCGCTAAACCTAAAGCTTCTGCTAAACAGTTCATTGAATTCGCAGTAAACATACCAGAACATGAACCACACGTTGGACAAGCAGAGCGCTCTACTTGATCTGATTGCTCATTTGAAACTGAAGGATCTGCACCCTGAATCATCGCATCAACTAAATCAAGCTTGATAATTTGATCTGAAAGCTTAGTTTTACCTGCTTCCATTGGCCCGCCTGAAACAAAAATAACAGGGATATTTAAGCGCATTGCTGCCATTAACATGCCCGGTGTAATTTTGTCACAGTTAGAAATACATACCATTGCATCTGCACAATGGGCATTCACCATGTATTCAACAGAGTCTGCAATAAGATCACGCGAAGGTAAGCTGTAAAGCATGCCTGAGTGTCCCATGGCAATCCCGTCATCAACCGCAATAGTGTTAAATTCTTTTGCTACACCGCCCGCTTCTTCGATAGCACCTGCGACTAATTGCCCCATGTCTTTTAAATGCACATGACCAGGTACAAATTGGGTAAAAGAGTTAACGACAGCAATAATCGGTTTGCCAAAATCTCCATCTGTCATCCCAGTTGCGCGCCATAATGCACGTGCGCCAGCCATATTACGGCCTTGAGTAGAAGTTGCTGATCTTAATTTTGGCATAATGATATTGTCCGTTAAATAATGAAAATTTTTACTAAAAAATGAGGGCATTCCCCCCATCAATAAATTAAGCGACTGGGTCTAACCAACCGTCTGGTATTTTGGTGCTACCATCAAAAATACCAAAGAAGGCTGTTTGCAGTGCTTCTGTAATAGGTCCTCTTGAACCCGAGCCTACTGGCATGCCATCTACTGACTTAACCGGTACAACTTCTGTTGCCGTTCCACACATGAAGAATTCATCAGCAAGATATAAAGATTCACGCGAAATTGGCTCTTCACGTACTTCATAACCTAGTTTTTCAGCTAAGAAGAATACCGTGTCACGGGTTAAACCTTGTAAAATTGAAGCAGTACTTGGTGGTGTGTAAATAACGCCATTACGTACTAAAAATAAGTTTTGGCCTGCTCCTTCACTTACCATATTGTTTACATCTAAAGCGACACCTTCAGCATAACCATGACGAGCAGCTTCAGTAGAAATAAGTTGTGATGACAAATAGTTACCACCTGCTTTTGCTGCTGTAGGCATTGTATTAGGCGCCAATCTATTCCAACTTGAAACACCTACATCAACACCATGTTCGATGGCATCTGCGCCAAGGTAAGCTTCCCAGCTAAATGCGGCAATCATAACATCAGCAATAGCATCAATCGGTGGACGTAAGCCCATACCAATATCTCCTAGAAAAGCTAATGGGCGTAAGTAAGCTGATTTCAAGCCGTTTTCACGTACTGAATCTTTACACGCTTGTATAATTTGCTCTTGTGTAAACGGCAGGTTCATTCGATAAATTTTTGCTGAATCGAACAAGCGCTTAATGTGATCTTCTAAACGAAAAATACACGTACCTTGGTGCGTATCATAAGCACGAATACCTTCAAAAACTGAAGAGCCGTAATGAAGTGCATGACTCATTACATGAACCGTGGCATTTTTCCACGGCATGAGTTCACCATTGAACCATATTAATTCTGCATTTGCTTTTGCCATTATTCTTATCCTAAATTTGTTTCGTTATTATTTTATGCGTCTCGCATTGGTGAGCTATTGTCTACTTTGACGCTCTTGATGTCGATCAATTTATTGATTTGATCCACTAATAATGAAATAGGTCGTTGTGAGCTTACAAAAAGCTCTATCGTACCGATATTATTGCCTGTATTTACGGATGCATTAATACCATTAATTAAAAAACCTCTATAGCGTGTTACTTGTAAGATACGCTCTAAAACAACTTGTTTATCATCTGCTTTAATTGTTAATTGATAATTATTCATTTACGCTTCCTCCATCATTTCGTCATTCGCCGTATTCGGCGGAACTAAAGGCCAAACTCCTTCGTCGGCTTTTATTTTTACGTGTAATAAGAAAGCGCCTTCACAATTTAACATTTCTTCAATACCATCGGTTACCTCACTGGTTTTAGTAATACTTTTAGTCTTTATATCGAAAGCTTGCGCTAACATTAAGAAATCAGGGTTGTCAGATAAATCTGTTTCACTTAAGCGGCCATCAAAAAATAAATCTTGCCACTGGCGAACCATGCCTAACTTTGAGTTATCAATCAGTACTATTTTTACTGGAACTTGGTAACGCTTCACCGTTGCGAGCTCTTGAATGTTCATCATAATTGAACCGTCACCTGAAACGGCAATAACCGTATCATGTGGACGACTAATTTGTGCGCCAATTGCAGCCGGTAAGCCAAAGCCCATGGTGCCCATGCCACCACTGGTTAAGAAATTACTCGGTTGAGTAAATTGCATGTGTTGTGCTGCCCACATTTGGTGTTGCCCAACATCGGTAGTAATACAGGTATTTTTTGGCATACGGTCGGTTATTTCTTTTAAAACCGCCGGAGCATAAATATCTTCACCTGGACGGTCATAACGCCAGCCATGAGCCATTTTCAAGGCTTGCACTGTTTCTTGCCATGGCGTGATATTTAACCCCATAGTTAACTCAGGTAAATTTACTTTCAAATCACCTAAAATGGCAGCATCAGCATAGCGACGCTTGTTAATTTCTGCAGTATCAATATCAAAATGAATGACTTTAGCATTTGGTGCAAATTCATCTAATTTACCGGTAACACGGTCATCAAAACGAGCCCCCACTACAACGAGTAAATCACATGCTTGTACCGCTAAATTTGCTGCTTTAGTACCGTGCATACCTAGTAAACCAAGGTAGTGCTCATTGTCTGGGTTCATTGCGCCCAAACCTTTTAAAGTAGAAACACTTGGCATGCCGGTTTTTCTTGCGAATTCTCTCACTTCATCTATGGCATTGCCCATGCCTACACCACCACCTACATACAAAATAGGCTGTTTAGCATGTGTTAAAATATCTACAGCATTACTAATATCAGCATGTGGCAACTGTACTTTATTTTTTAAATGCGATAATTTTTCAAGTCTTTTGGTTACCGGCGCTAACTGAATGTCTTTTGGAATATCAACCAAAACTGGCCCATGACGACCTTCAAGTGCAATTTCAAATGCTTGATGTAAAACTTTTTCTAAATCGTTAATATCTGTTACTTGAAATGAATGTTTAGTACA
The DNA here is from genome assembly GCA_049607625.1 of Colwellia sp. Taxonomy (GTDB): domain Bacteria; phylum Pseudomonadota; class Gammaproteobacteria; order Enterobacterales; family Alteromonadaceae; genus Colwellia. The sequence continues at coordinate 16,074 of JBMYWR010000006.1, read as the reverse complement.
AGCGAGCGACAAGCCAAACACATCAATTTCTTGGAAAGCATCACTACCCATTGCCGCGGTAGCAACCTGCCCTGTAATAGCAACCACAGGAATAGAATCTGCTAGCGCATCGGCAAGGCCAGTTATCAGGTTAGTAGCCCCAGGACCTGAAGTTGCCATACATACACCTACTTTTCCTGATGCACGTGCGTAACCGACTGCTGAAAAGGCAGAACCTTGTTCATGGCGACTAAGAAAGTGCTTTACGTTACTATCGTAGAGCGCATCATAAATCGGCATAATAGCACCACCAGGGTATCCAAAAATATGCTCTACGCCATGCTGCTCTAGCACTTCAAATAGTAATCCACTGCCAGTTAAAGGTTTGCTCGTAGTCATCATCATTCCAAAATGTAAGGTAATATTAAAAAATTAACGCATTAAAAAAGAAAACCCTCGGTTCTTTCGAAGCGAGGGTTAGTTATTCTGTTATGCTTTTTTCTTAGCTAAACGAAAACCCTCGAGATGATTTAATCACCACGACGAGAATGTTCACAATAATAATTAAGTTGTTATTAATTAAGTTCATTGGGGTTAAGCTTTTGCATAAATATACAGCCATTATACATAGTCATTACGAATGTGCCAGTATGTTTACAAAAAAAACACTTTAAAATTAATTTTTTTTTACTATACATTGAAATGATTAAACAAAAGTGTATAGAAAAATGATTTTATCTTGAGTTATTGCGGTAATAACGAGTGAATCATCACAAAGCTTTAATCGATTTAACAGACAAAGTTAATGGCTCTGTGCAGGTTATTACTCTAAAATCAGATGCAGTATGGGCTTCCCATAAACTTAATTAAAATTATCAATAAAGAATTATTAAAAGAAGAATGATTACTAAACCATGAACCATTGTATTTCTTTACGCCTATTGTTTGCTTTACCACTACTCTTTTGTAGTGCTTTATGCTTTTCAAATAGCGATGATATATTTCAACAAATCAAAGAAAGTGATTTCATTTTTGAACGAAGCGAAAGCTTATTCCCCTTTATGCCAATTGGTAATTTGCAATATACCCAATATCCCGATGAAGACAACGCTAATCCCGAGCTATCAAAACAGGATTATAGTTTTGACCAGTTTTTAGGGTTACCAGTATGGGTAGGTAAAAAAGACATGTTAATTTTAGGTGAAACTCTATCCTCTAGGCGCAATAGCTTAAACGGACAACGGTTTAATCAAACAAAGGTTGGTGTAATTCTTGGTTGGATGCAACAAAGCAGCCCTGAATTGCAGATAGGGGCGTTCAGTTATGTTCAATATTATAATAATGAACACAGTAGCTTAGAAAACTCTGTAGAAGCGCTTTCTGGAGGGTTAGTAAGATATAAACATAGCCCAGATTTACATACTTGGTACGGTTTAATTTACGATACAAATGGTGGAGATTCTTATTGGCTTCCTTACATAGGAGTCGACTGGATGATTAGCCCGCAATGGATGCTGACATTTATCCCTCCTTGGCCAAGTATTAGTTATATAAATAAAAGCGGATGGATAACTAGCTTAGGTATCATACCTGGTCAAACACGTTCTCATTACTCTAGAACCAAAGATGTGCTTGTCGATGACTTTTCATATATGAACTTAGGTCTTAGTATTGAAAAAGAACTGCATAGTAACATTTGGCTCTCAGTTTCTGCTGGATACTCAGGTTTTGGAAAATTCACCCTAACTGATGATCAATTAGAATTGGAAAATGACTTAGGCAGCACCCCCTTTTTTCGATTAAGCTTTAATTTTAGACCTGGGAATTAAACCACCTAAATATTTACCTTTATCATTACCTTCTATAAACAACGGATAAATACACAATATGCTTATATGTTAGAAAACTTTACGTTGTTACATTGTAAGGTTATATTATCCTTATTAAGCTAAATATCGTTAATTTCGCTATATATTTCCCTCACCATAATATGGACATATTAATTAAACGAAGAAGGTTGCCTCTTCTCGAACAGAGTTTTTATGAAAAGAAAAATGAAGGTTTTATTCTCAAAAGTCAGCCTAACAATAATATTAGGATTTTCTAGCCTTGCATTTGCTGATAATTCTCCCGTTGTATGGAAAGAGCCCTCCTCCGATTTTAAGCAAGCATATGATTGGGTCAAATTTAAGTCTGGTGAATGGCTTAAAGGAGATATTATTTCAATGTATGATGAAGAATTGGAATTCGATAGCGATGAACTTGGTGTTCAAACAATTGATTGGAGTGATATTGATGAGTTGCGTAGTAAAGAATTGCAAAGCATTCGTATGCACGACGGGACGATCGTTGTAGGCTACATAGTGGTGAAAGGAGGCGAGTTATCAGTGGTAAAAAATGGAATAAGTAAACCTTATGACCTGAACCAATTACTATCAATCGCATCATCAGGTTCAAATGAACGAGATTTTTGGAGCGGCTACCTTAATGTTGGTCTTAACTTGCGTAACGGTAATACAGTACAATTAGATTATACTTTTTCAACTGGCCTTCAAAGAAGAAGCGCAAGTAGTCGGCTCAAAGCAGATTACACGGTTGATTATAGTCGCTACCAAGATCAAGATACCCTAGAATCGATCACTACTGCTGATAATCAAAGATTCACTTCTTCTTATGATTGGTTTTTTAGCCCTAAAATATATCTTCGTGTAGCAGATGTTGAATACATTTCTGACCAATTCCTCAACCTAGATTATCGTATACATTATGGTATTGGTATCGGTTATCACCTTATCGACACTAATCGAACAACTTGGGACGTTAATGCTGGCCCGAGTTATCAAAAAAGTAAATTTATTGATGTTGAGGTGGGTGCGAAAGACACTGAATCTTCTCCTGGATTAACCTTAGGTACAGATTTTACTTTTGAAGTAACAAGTTCTATTGATTATTCCGCATCATATAATGTGCAAGTAGTTGAGAAAGAGTCAGGCGGAAATATTCATCACTTCCAAACTGGCTTAGAAATAGACTTATTAAATGACTTTGATCTTGATTTAACTTTTTACGCTGACCGCACAAATAACCCTAAAACAGACAGCTCTGGTGATATCCCGAAGAAGAATGATTATCGTTTAGTTGTTAGTTTTGGCTATGATTTTTAAGAGCTGTGCATCCATGTTCCTCATAGAATAAGAAAGAACAATACAAGAAAAGCATCAAAAATATAAAGAAAACATAAAGGACACTCACTTCAAAACATCAAGAGAGTGTCCTTGATGAATCCCTATAAAATCGGTGAGAAAATCGGTGAGTGTCCCTCTTAAAGTGCTATAAAAAACAATGCAAGCATTATGAGCTCAACCTATTTAGCTAATACATTTATGTAATCATTTCTTAACAAAGTAGATTAGAAAATAATTTCCGAATTAAGCTACTTGACGATATACTCCTATACAATAAAAACGAAGAGGATGCACTTTTAGAAGTGAGTGTCCTTTTTAAATTTTTAAACTACAGAATTTAAAAGAGCCAAAATGAAATTATTAAAAAATGTGACGTTGAGTGCGTTGTTATGTGTATTAAGTATGCCGTTAGCGGCTGAAGAAGTTACCGTTACAAAGCAGCAAAAAGAAACTGCCCAGCAATTAATGGCTACTGCACTTAAAAGCGATTTAGCTTTTAACATTGTCGAATCATTAACAACAGAAATTGGCCCTCGATTAGGCGGCTCTGAAGCTGAAAAACGTGCCCGTGACTGGGGTGTTAATTTAGGTAAAGAATTAGGTTTTGATAAAGCGACAATTGAAGAATTTACCATGCCATTTTGGGATAGAGGCCACTTACATATCGCCTTAACTTCACCTTATAACCAAGAATTATATGGATCAGCTCTTGGTGGTGCGGCTCCAAGCGAAAAAGAAATTAATGCACCTATCGTTTATTTCAGAGACATTCATGCACTAACAGCGGTTGAAGATGACGTGCTAAAAGGTAAAGTGGCCTTTGTTGATGGCGAGCCTATGGTTAAAAGTCAAACGGGTGCAGGTTATGGCCCATCAAACCAAAAGCGTAGGATTGGCTGGCAACATGCAGAACGTGGCGGCGCAAGTGCGTTAATCATTCGTTCTGTTGGTTCAGATTCACACCGTTTTCCACACACTGGGATGATGAGTAAAAAAGACGATAAATGGACAAAAATTCCGGTTGTAGCTATCTCTAATCCTGACGCTGATCACTTACGTCGTTTACATAACTTAAATAAACCTCTATCTATTTCACTTCACTCTGGCTCTAATTGGAAAGGTGAAGTATCTAGCGGTAACGTGGTGTTAGATATCATTGGTAGTGAAAAACCAGAGGAAATTGTGCTTATTGGTGGTCATTTAGATAGCTGGGACTTAGGCACTGGTGCTGTTGATGATGGCGCAGGTATTGCGATTACAACGGCAGCTGCAAAATTAATTGCTAACTTACCTAAACGTCCTAAACGTACTATTCGTGTTGTTATGTTTGGTGCTGAAGAAGTGGGCTTATTAGGTGCATTTGCTTATGCTAAACAACATGAGAAAAACTTACATAACCATGTTGTTGCGACTGAATCTGATTTTGGTGCAAGAAACATCTGGCGTATAGAGTCAAATGTAAATACTAAAGCAACCCATCTTGTAGATGAAATAGCTAAAATCATTGCTCCTTTAGGTGTTATACGAGGAGGCTCAGACGTTAAAGGCGGTGGACCTGATATCATTCCTATGGCTAACAAAGGAGTACCTACGATTCGCTTAAATCAAGAAGGTACTGATTACTTTGACTTACATCACACACCTGATGATACGTTAGATAAAATCAAGCCTGATGAATTAGCACAAAATGTAGCAGCATATGCCGCAGCGATTTACCTGTTTGCTGATACAGAAATTGATCTAAAAGCCAAAGACTAGAGCCTTTGCGAATTAAGCAGATTGCAAGAATTAAGAGCTTTCTGTGAAAAAAAGAGACTAGGCAAAAAAAAGAAATAGAAAGGACACTCACTTTAAAAGAGGTGAGTGTCCTAGTTAAAGGTTTTACTTAATTAAACTGTTATTAGTTATTAATACTTTCGCGAAACGCAATATAAGCATTAGATACCGCTTTTGCATTTTCAATTTGAGGATAGTGCCCTAATAACGGGAGTTCTGTTATATTCGGGTTAGCTATCAACTCTCGGTATCGGTCGGTCATATGTTTTCCAGAAATCGGGTCGAGTAGCCCTACAATTAACTTTACCTGAACTTGTGCATCAATTAACGAGCCTACCCAACGCTCTCTATGCTCTTTTCGTTGTTTGATGTAATGAATTATTTTATGCATAACACTAAGGCCATTATTACAGATAAGTAAGCTCCAAAAATTATCAACAACCCTCTCACAAGGAGGTGTATTTGGACCAAAGATTTGGTGCAAATTTTTAGATAATATTGATTTGGAATTTAGTTTAGATATTAATGGACCAAGCGGCGAAAGGAGTAGTTTTTGGATTAACACTGGGCGATGCGTTTCAGGAAATAACCCACCATTTAGCAAACAAACACTTTTAATATTATAGTGTTTAGTATCTTTCACTTGCCTTGCAAGTAATTCCTGAGCAACGGTGTCCCCATAGTCATGAGCAAGAACATGGTATGAATCGATATGAATTTTGTCTAAAAAAGATTCAAAAATATCGGCTTGTTCAGTTATTAAGTAATCACTAGTTTTAGGCTTGTCTGAAAAACCAAAACCCAGCATATCTAAAGTAATTAAATAAAAATGTTTTACTAACTCCTCCCATACACCTTCCCAGTCCCAACTTGCGCTTGGAAAACCATGAATCAAAACTAGGGCTGGCTTCTTTGGGTCACCATCTACAATCGTAAAAATGTTATAGCCATTTATTTCGACTAATTTCCCTTTTGCACTCCAGTGACTTAGTTCTATCATTCAATTTATTCTCGGATTTTATTATATATTTACTAACCAATATAAACGACGAAATGGGGTCAGAGTCAATTAAATTGATGTTTTAATTACTGATGGGAGTTTGACTCATTTAAGCGGTTTTTTACTATTAAATAATTAGTCTGGATTTTTATGCTTTGTCAATAACTCCAAAAGTTGCAATACATTAGATATAGCATGAGGCTCTGGGTATAAAAATCTTTACACTTTTAACCTAAATTAATAATCATAAATATATAATCACAAATAAATAGATAGGCAGTTTAAAGTTCTGAATAACAACAATAACCTTTTCCCTGCCTTTTAGCATCGTACATTGCAGTATCAGCATTACGAATCAGTTCTGCCACACTTTTTCCATGTTCAGGGTAAGCTGCAATACCTATACTAATTGAAGCTACAAGGGGTTGATTATTAATATCAAAGGGAGTATTCAAGGTACTTATAAAACATAAAGGACACTCACTATTAAAAGCTGGCTTGCTAAAGTTATTAAGGTAACAATATTAAAAACCGACCTACTCTTTTGTAAAACTTACCTAAAATCAGATGAAAACTCACGTTACATTAGGTAAAGAATATGACAAATTACTTTCTGTTATTAGTTTTCTTCAAGATGAATGTTGTATCGATCAGGACTAAGCTCTATTTAAACTCGACACTATAAACTAGGATTAAACTCGCAAAAAATACATTCATTACCTAAACTAAAAGCAATGGAATCAAATAAATGGAATTTATATGTCTCTTGCCTGTGTTTATAGTCGTGCCCGTGTTGGCTTAGAATCCCCTCTTGTAACGGTTGAAGTGCATTTAGCTAATGGCCTACCCGCTTTTAATATTGTCGGTTTACCTGAAACTTCAGTTAAAGAATCGAAAGATAGAGTTCGAAGTGCCATTATTAATTGTGGGTATGAATTCCCTGCAAAACGCATCACCATAAATTTAGCGCCAGCAGATCTTCCCAAAGAAGGTGGGCGATTTGACTTACCTATTGCCGTCGGTATTTTAGCAGCATCAGAGCAGCTACCTCAGGTAAATTTACAAGATTATGAATTCGCAGGTGAGCTCGCTTTATCGGGAGAATTACGTGGCATTATTGGTGAAATTCCACTAGCGATGTCTTGTAGTGCAAGTAAGCGAAGCCTCATTCTTCCACAGCCCAATGCTGAGCAAGTGAGCTGGGTTAAACAAGCTAATGTTTTTGCGATGGAACATCTTAGCCAGTTGTATGCACATTTTGCGCGGCAAAGTTTACTGCCGTTAGTTCAGCCAGAGCAATATCAAACACCTCAATACGAGAGTGAATTATCCGGTAATGATATTGCCGATGTTGTTGGTCAACCATTGGCTAAACGCGCTTTAGAGATCTCTGCGAGTGGTGGGCATAATTTACTATTTATTGGTCCACCTGGCACAGGCAAAACCATGCTTGCGAGCAGGCTACCAGATATTTTACCGCCAATGACTGAAAATGAAGCGCTCGAAGTTGCTTCAATAGCCTCTATTAGCCAACAACAAGTTAATAATACTTCATGGCTAACTAGACCCTTTAGAGCGCCACATCATACCGCTTCTTCCGCTGCGCTTGTTGGAGGGGGAAGTCAGCCACAACCAGGCGAAGTATCGTTAGCGCATAACGGCGTACTTTTTTTAGATGAACTACCAGAATTTGAACGTAAAGTGCTGGATGTTTTAAGGGAGCCACTTGAATCAGGAGAGGTTACCATTTCAAGAGCAATGCATAAGCAATCTTTTCCTGCACGATTTCAACTTATTGCTGCCATGAACCCTAGCCCAACGGGATTTTATAACGACAACCGAAGTACACCTGAACAAGTACTGCGTTACCTAAACCGCTTGTCGGGACCTTTTTTAGATCGTATCGATATACAAATTGAAGTCGCGCGATTGCCACGCGGAACTTGGTCTGATGACACTACAGAAAATGAAACAAGTGCAACGGTTCAACAAAGAGTTGAGTCATGCCGAGAGATTCAGATAAAACGCCAAGGTAAACCCAATGCCCATATAGGTACACAAGAGCTAAAAAGTCATTGTCATCTATGTGAAGAAGACAACCTTTTTTTAGAGCTCTCGGTAGAAAAGCTTGGTTTATCTACCAGAGCACATCACAAGATTTTGAAAATAGCCCGCACCATTGCTGACATGGACAAAAGTAAGGATATTGATAAAGCCCATCTCATTGAGGCACTCTCTTACCGTGCAATGGATAGGCTATTAAAACATTTAACAAGCTCTATAACGGTTTAACAAGCACTGCAGAATATTACTAATTATATGTAAGGTGAGTAGCTTTATATCTCTTTAACCATATGAATCATTTCTTCTTTAAAGCCTATTTGGTGATAAAAACGTTGCGCTTTTTTATTGTTAGCATAGACTTCTAAATGTAATAAACGACAGCCTAACTTTCTCCCCCATGCTTTGGCTTTTTCTATTAGCGCCGGGCCTAAACCAAAGCCCTGTGCCTCTGGCAATATTGCTAATAAGGGTATTGTTACAGCCAACTCTCTTGATGTTTCATCTTTACGAGTACGCATGTGTATAAAGCCGCAAGGCTTACTTTCTATTTCAGCAATTAAAGTGAGTGTTGGAACAGATGCTTCAGCCAACATTTCAGCGATATAATCATCATGTGACTTCAATATAACTTCATCGGTATGCCAAGATAAATCTGCTACTTCAGATAAGACTGGAGATAAAGAAAAGATAAAGTGATGATCACTTTTTGTGGCTTCTCTGATATTGATTTTATTCATTTATATTTCTTATTTATGCTTATTCATTTCGTATGTGAAAGATCTTACCTTGCACTGATGCTTTAAATCTAACAAAAACGATAAAATAAATTTATTTAGGTAGCTTAACTTTGTATTTTTTGCAGTACCAACAAAGCACTGGTATCTCAATGACCCCATAGCTGATAAGCGTAAACCAAAACCAATTTACAGAGCCAAAAAGTAGACTAAACTGCATATTGCTGCCCCAATAACTCATTCCTACTACCAATAGAGCAAAGCAAGAAACTAAAATATCATAGCAACATATTTTATTAAAATTGGTACCTGCAACTTTTGGATAAATAGACAAATAGGCGACTAAAACAATACAAAAGTTTAGTGCAATAATATAAAGCTCTGGTGATTCCATCATGAATAATCTTCCTTGTCTTTTTTACAAAATTGTGAAGCGATATGCCTCAAATGTCTAAATAACTTATCATATTAATATAGAGTATTAACAGCAACACTTGCGACAACACACCATGCGACCACAATAAGTGCAGAGGAGTTGCCTATTCTTAAAAGAGCAAATCCAATTAAAGCAATTAATGCATCAACAATACTTGTAATACCCGAGGTAAAAATAGGGTTGTATAAAGCAGCAGCGAGTAACCCAACTACAGCAGCATTTACACCGGCGATTGCCTTACCTGCTATCGGATTATGAGATACCGAACGCCATAATGGCAAAACACCTAAGACTAATAAAAAACCTGGCAAAAACATAAAAACCAATGCAGTTAACGCCATAGGTAATATATTGCCTGCTTCAGACATAACGGCCCCTAAATAGGCCGAAAAAGCAAACATAGGTCCAGGTATCGCTTGAGATGCACCATAACCAGATAAAAATTGCTCTGGTGTAACCCAGCCAGAAACTACAACGCTTTCTTGTAATAACGGAAGTACTACATGACCACCGCCAAAGACTAAAGCACCCGCTTGATAAAACACACTTGCTACAGAAATGATATTAGTATTATTGGTAGCAAAATATGGGAGAGAAATTAGTAATATTGTGAAAAGTGATAAAAATACAAACCCTATACTCCTTCCATATGATATAGAAAGTTGATCTTGATTTTTTATTACTGGTACATCGCGAAGTAAGATGGCCCCGACAACAGCAGCGAGTAATACAACAATTAACTGCATTGAAGCAGATGTTGCCATAAGTAAAATAACCAATGCAGCAAGTGCAATCGCTTTTCGGGGGAGATCAGAACAAAGATTTTTCGACATACCCAATACGGCATCAGTTACAACAACACAAGCAACTAACTTCAAACCATGAATAGCTGCCTGCCCTAAACCACCATCGAGCAGCGGTAAACTTGCCACAAATAGAATAAGCAATATAACTGAGGGTAAAGTGAAAGCGATAAAAGCCAAAATAGCACCAAGCCCGCCTGCTTTTAATAAACCGATACAAAAGCCTAATTGACTACTCGCGGGGCCTGGAATGAACTGACAAAGGGCAAGTAGCTGAGCAAATTGGTGTTCAGATAGCCATTTTTTTTGCTCTACAAACTCCTTTCTAAAATAAGCAATATGAGCCACCGGTCCGCCAAAGGAAGTTAAGCCAAGCTTTAAGAAAGTTAAGAAAACATCAAAATAATTTTTCATGGAGAAGTTTGTTTGCAGGTTGTTAGGGATATTGTAGAGACTAGAGTGTACTTTTAGCAAGGGTTTACAAGTAAGAAACAGATAAATAAAAAACACCTATAGCACTTAGTCGTGCTGATATTGAAAAACCTAAAGAAGCTTTTACTGATTAGCCAAACTGTTTCTTTAGCCAAAAGCCAGTTATCTACTGCTATATTTAAACGTTCAAAAGTCTCTGGAAGTTATTCCATATGACCCGGCTTACCTTCTCGTATACAGCGCCCTGTAAAGTTTTTAATTTGATTCTTCTATATTATCCATGTACTTGTCTTTAATTTCTAACACTCTTGGTAAGCATTTAATAAATGCTGAGACTAAAACTGGATCAAAGTGTTTTCCAGATTCATCCTCCAACAATGCCGTAACTTTTTCGAGTGGCCACGCTTCTTTATATGGTCTAACCGAGGTTAATGCATCAAAAACATCCGCTATAGCTACAATACGAGCACTTAAGGGAATATCGTCACCTGATATACCATTAGGATAACCACTGCCGTCATATTTTTCATGATGATAAAGCGCTATTTCACGAGCCATGCTAAGTAACTCTGAATCATGTTCACCAAGTATTGCAACACCGCAATCTACATGTGATTGCATTATTTTCCATTCTTCTTGATCAAGCTTGCCTGGCTTTAATAGTACTCTGTCGGGAATGGCTATTTTACCAATATCATGCATAGGTGCGGCATTATAAAGAAGCTCCACCCAATCTTCATTGGCTTGAATTTGTTCGGCAAGAAATCTTGAATACCAACTCATCCTGATAACATGTAGTCCTGTTTCGTTATCTTTATATTCAGCCGCACAACCTAAGCGCTGAATAATCTCTAAACGCGTATCTTCTAACTCTTTGGTTCGTTGTTTAACTAAAATTTCCAGCTCTCGCTGTTGATTATAAAGCGCTAGTTGCGTTTTCACTCTCGCTAACACAATAGGTACACTAATAGGTTTAGTTATATAATCTACCGCTCCTAGCTCGAAACCTTGCTGTTCATCTGTTGTCGCTGTTTTAGCAGTAACAAAAATCACAGGAATTTTGGCCGTTGTAGGATCTGATTTTAACCTCCTGCACACTTCATAACCATCCATGCCCGGCATCATAATATCTAATAATATCAGATCTGGCTTATTTGCTGCTCCTGCAACTTTAAGCGCTAATTCGCCATTGATCGCTGCCTTAACTTTGTAGAAAGGGCGCAAAATGCCACTTAGTACATCTAAATTGTCTGAGTTATCGTCAACTATCAGTATCGTTGCCATAAGCTCATTTGGTGTATTTTTAATTTGTGACATACCACTCTCTAATTTTAGTTTTATGTTAGTGATTTTTTAAGTTTTGAATTAATTAATAGCAATTTATTAATATAAGCAAAGTGGACACTCATTTAAAGATTATCCAGGAACTGGTATTAGATATTTTAAATAAATAATAAACACTTATTTAAAAAAATTTATTAGTAATACAGTTTATTATGATGCGACTAATAAGCAACCAAAATATTTCATGGAGAGCTTGGGATGAGTTAAGAGGGGCTATGCAGTTAGGGTTAACATGTGATTTACTACTTTCAAAGATAATGAGTGCCCTTGTTCGTGCTGCATTACATCTATGCTCTTAGCCTAAGATTGCAAGATATGTTGTTCATAATTACCTTCACAAAAAAACTAATTATGAACATACCTTAACGTGTTAAATACCTTAAACTATTTACGGTGTTGTATAACGCTAAGTTAAAAAATATTAGCGTTGAGTTTTTGAGCTATATACCCAATGGCTTGTTGTGCCCTAACACTATTGCCAGCTTCATCAAGTCGAGGAGAAAATACAGCAATGGAAAACTTACCCGGAGCAACTGCAATTATTCCACCTCCCACACCGCTTTTAGCAGGGAGTCCTACATTGTAAGCCCATTCCCCACTATTTTCATAAAGGCCTGCCGTTGTCATTACTGCCAATACATGTTTAACATTTTTACTACTCATTAAACGCTGTTTACTTATAGGGTGTGTACCTTGATTCGCAAATACAGAAGCCATTACGGCAAGATCTTTGGCAGTAACACCTACTGAACATTGTTGGGTATAAACATCTAAATTAAGGCTTACATCGCCGTAAAATCGGTCATAAGACGTTAGCAAATCAGCAATTGCTCGGTTATGACTATTATTTTCTGATTCAGATTTATATACATCTTCTAATACAACTAAATTACGGTTCGCAAATTGGTTGTACCAAGATGCCAGTGACGACCATTTAGTTTTTTTGTCATCACCTTCAAGTAAGCTTACTGCAGCCATAGCGCCAGCATTGACAAGCGGGTTTATGCTACGATCTTTATTTAACTCTATTGCAGTTACAGAGTTAAAGGCCAGCCCTGTCGCATTTACTCCTATTTTATCAAGAATATCTTGTGAACCTTGTTGCTCTATCGCTAACGATAATGTAAATACTTTTGAAATAGATTGAATGGAAAAGGCCTGATTAACATCGCCTTTGGTATAAATTTTTCCATCAGTAGTAACCAGTGCCAAACCAAAAAGTTTTGAATCTACCTTAGCTAAAGCCGGAATATAGTCAGCGTTTTTACCGGGGTTTTGGCCTTTGAACTTTAAATATGCCTCATCTAATACCGTTTGAATCTCAAGTTGCTTATTTGACTTTGCCCAACTAGGGTTTGCAGATAATAAAACACAAACCTGTAGACAAAGAATGACATAATATTTTAATTTCATTTTATATACCCTTACTAATATTTAAAACCGACCGACGTTTGAATTCTATAATCATCATTTTCAAAACCTGATTTACTTTGGATATCACCGTAAAGAAATTCTATTCCTGCCTTTACTTGTGAGACGGGGTACCAAATTAAATTCGTACTGGCATAAGTACTATTTTTGATAGCTTTATCTTTTTGACTAGCGAGATTATCTACTGTGAGGTAGCTGTATCCAATAGCACTACTCCACTTTTTAGACCACTGCTTGTTATAGTATGCAAAGCCTGCCGTGATCGGAATAGCATTCAAACCTCCATTTGCATCAAGCCCTGCATCAACACCACCTGTTGCTTGCGTTGTATCAAATCCTTCTTTTTCATTACTATAATAACTACAACACGTATCATTAATGTAACGGCCAATGCCTTCACCATGCACAACTTGAAATTGAATAGTATCTTCGGTATTTACTGTAATAGAGCCGGAAACATTTACTCCCCACCCAATGGCTGTCTCTTTAACATTAACCGTTTCGTAACCAAGTTTACGCACAAGTACCGAAGTTTTAATATAACCAAAATCACCATTATGGAAATAAGATGCTGTAATATCTGGTAATTCATTAATTTCATGATAATCACTAGGGTCTATTCCGGGAGGGAGCACTCTTGGTGTTGCGAAGTCACTGGATGACTTTTCTATGGTAAACATAATCTTACCTGTCTCACTCACATCTGTACTATAACGTACCTGTGGTTGCCGAGTGAACACCATAGAATTGGGACCCCAGTAGTCTAGAACGTTAGGAAACGAATTAATATCCATAAACCCACTAAAGGTTTGTCCTGCACCAAAATCACCGATTTCTCCCCATAAGTGAGTTAAGTGAAATGCAGCATTTCCTTGATCATCAAACATATCAAACTCAAAACGGGTTTTCATCGCTCCTATAGAAGTAGGTGTATAACTTTTAAATGACAATTTTGATTGGCCAGCACTAAATAATGTATGATCTTTGGTAGTATTTTTTTCATAGGCGATTGACGAGGTTTGAAAACCTGCCCGATTTGTCATCTCACCTTCATCATATATAGCATCCAGCCAAATTTGTCCCCCTATTTGCAAAGTAGTATTACTATGGCTTAAAACAATACTTTTATCTGGTACATCAAAGTCATGACTAGAACGCTGTGATGTTTTAGGAAGCTCAGATAACGGGGTAGAATTAGATTCTGAGTGTTTATTTTTGGCGTGTTTTGAATTTTCTTTTTTTTGAACTTGAACTTGTTTTTCAAGATCAAGCAACCGCTGCTCTAATTTTTTAATACGTTCATCATCTGTTTGCTGAGCATGCGCAGAAGTCGCCATAAGCGTGCTGAATGCAACAAAGGAAAGTGATAAATATCTGTTTTTATTGAAACATGTATTTATTTGAGGTGCATGTATGCTTTTTATCATTATTGAGTCTCATCTATAGAGTAGGGTTATCAGTGATAAATCTTCTATAAATGATAGTTTAAAGCTCAAAAAAAACACGTAAATCAAAAAATTTATCTTTTATGAAAAGTCACATTAGGATAAATACTTGGCAAAAAATTAGGGGTTCCTTAACTAACTCATCTTTTTTAAATAAAAATAAATACTGTTCTTTCTCTAACTAATAGCATCAAAAAAAGCTTTAATTAACGGCTGGCCTTTTGATTGATTTAAGCAACAAACGCCTAAATCAAAAGGTGCTATTTCACCAATATTAGGTAGGTATTCTACTTTGTCTTTTACTGGGCTATTTTCAACAACAACCTTAGGCACAAAGCCAACACCGCAGCCTAATGCAACCATACTTACAAGAGCTTCATGTCCACTTACTCGAGCATATATATTGGCTTTGCCCTGTTGTTTTTTTCTAAACCATAGCTCAAACCTTTTACGGGCTGGACCATGTTCTGGAAGGATAATTGGAATTTTAGACCAATTAAGTACAGGCTCTTGCAATTGTTGGCGCACTGAGCAATGCATTAAAGGTGCAATTACAGCCAGTGGAATCGTGGCAATTTTTTGGAAATACATACTTCTAGACAAGTTTTCAGGACTAGCGGCAATGGCAAAGTCAACTAACTTACTTTGTACTTGCTCGATAGCGTCGGATGCATCACCTGTGGTTAGCATAATTTCTACTTGGGGGTGCTCTAATCGAAAGCGTTCTAATAAAGGTGGAAGATGACTATAAGCCGCCGTTACCGAGCAATAAATTTTCAACTTCCCTGTAAGCACTTGCTTTGTGTCATCTAATGACTGCTTAAAAGTATGCCATTGCTCTGTTTGTTGGATAGCATATTGCTGAAATTTTATTCCGGCTTCATTTAAGGAAACCGTTCTATTATCACGATGCAATAATTCGCAACCTACTTCTTGCTCTAATCGTTGTATCGCTCTTGATAAGGTGGATGTACTCATATGAAACGCATTAGCCGTCTTACCAAAGTGCAAGCTTTGACTTAAGTGAACGAACATTGCCAGTGATTTTTGATCCATAAGTTTTCTTATTTAGTAAGGGGTTAAAACTAAAAGTTGCAAGTAAGTTCTAGAAAATAGGCCGTTAAGGGTAAGAAAGAGCTGAACTAAACAAGGAGAATTGAATTGTTTTTTACATAAAACTTTTAACTTGTAACTTCTTCTTATCTCTACTTTACACCTTTCATTGCCAAAAACGCAACACCGCGTTGCAAATATATCATTTTGCGCAACAAACTAATTAAGTTATTATCCATTCATCGTCAGAACACTGACTAACCCATATTAAAAGTTCAAGGAATTAACATGAGTAATTATTTCAATACCCTTAGTTTACGTGAGAAGCTTGGCCAATTAGGCAAGTGTCGTTTTATGAAGCGTGAAGAGTTCAGCGATGGCTGTAACTTCAT
>JBMYWR010000005.1:0-56553 GCA_049607625.1 Colwellia sp. | reverse complement strand
GCTAACTGGATGTCTCCAGCGGGTCACCCAGGTGAAGATGCTGGCCTTTATGAAGCTGTTAAAGCTATTGGTGAAGAGCTTTGTCCTGCGCTTGGTTTGACCATTCCTGTTGGTAAAGACTCAATGTCGATGAGAACACAGTGGGATGAAAATGGCGAAGAGAAGTCAGTAACTTCTCCTATGTCACTTGTTATCACAGCTTTTGGTGTAGTTGAAGATATCCGTAAAACGGTAACACCTCAACTTAATACGGAACTAGACAGTGAAGGCCATAACACTAAACTTGTTGCCATCGATTTATCGAAAGGTAAAAATCGTT
Source organism: Colwellia sp. (assembly GCA_049607625.1). GTDB lineage: Bacteria > Pseudomonadota > Gammaproteobacteria > Enterobacterales > Alteromonadaceae > Colwellia. The sequence goes on along the minus strand of JBMYWR010000005.1, from coordinate 56,234 downwards.
TAGGTGGTTCATGTTTAGCACAGGTTTATAAGCAATTAGGTAATGAAACACCTGATGTTGACAGCCCTGAAATTTTAAAAGGCTTCTTCAATGCGATGCAAACACTTGTCCGTGAGCAAAAGCTTCTTGCTTACCATGATATTTCTGACGGTGGCTTATTCACAACCGTTTGTGAAATGGCGTTTGCTGGCCATACAGGCGTAGATATCGACATATCAAAACTTGCTTCTAGATTAGGTAACGACATTGACACCTTATTTAATGAAGAGCTTGGTGCTGTTATTCAAATTCGTGAAAGCGATACAGATGCCATTCATACTGTTTTTGAAAAGTTCGGTATATTAGATTGTTGTACAGATGTAGGCCGACTTAACAACGAAGATACTATTCGCTTTAGTCGTGATAATAACGTTGTACTAGAAAACTCTCGCACTTATTACCGTACAACCTGGGCACAGACTACCTATAAGATGCAGTCTTTACGTGATAACCCAGAATGTGCGCAACAAGAGCATGATGTTAAGTTTGATACCGAAGATCCAGGTCTAAATGTAGAGCTTTCGTTTGACATCAATGAAGATATTGTTGCCGATTTAATAGCTAAAGATGCTCAAAACAATAGTCACCCTCGTATTGCTATTTTACGTGAACAAGGGGTTAACTCTCATGTTGAAATGGCGGCGGCTTTTGACAGAGCAGGTTTTGTTGCAATAGATGTTCACATGTCAGATATTTTAGAAGGCCGAACTGATCTTGCCGACTTTAATGGCTTGGTTGCCTGTGGTGGTTTCTCTTACGGCGATGTATTAGGCGCTGGTGAAGGCTGGGCAAAGTCTATTTTATTCAATGCAAATGCCAAAGCTATGTTTAAAACTTTCTTTGAACGCGAAGATACGTTCTCTTTAGGTGTTTGTAATGGTTGTCAGATGATGTCGAACCTTAAAGAAATTATTCCTGGAAGTGACGCGTGGCCACATTTTGTTCAGAATAAATCTGAGCGGTTTGAAGCACGTTTTTCTTTAGTAGAAATCCAAGAAAGCCCTTCTGTGCTATTTAAAGGCATGGCAGGCTCTAAAATGCCTATCGCTGTATCTCACGGTGAAGGTCATGCTGAATTTAGCTCTGAAGAAGCCATTGGTCATGCAAATGACTCTGGTACCGTTTCAATGCGTTATATTAACAACTACGGCGATATAACTGAAACATACCCTGCTAACCCTAATGGTTCACCAGATGGTATTACATCGCTTACTACAACTGATGGTCGTGTAACGATAATGATGCCTCACCCTGAACGTGTATTTAGAACAGTTGCTAACTCTTGGCATCCAGAAAGCTGGGGTGAAGATTCACCTTGGGTTCGTATGTTTAGAAATGCACGTAAATTTATTGGTTAATAAGCTGATATAAGCCAGTACTAAACCAGTACTAAGCCAATTAAAAACCGACTCGTTTCATTTGAAGCTAGTCGGTTTTTTATTCCTAAAAATAAGCTATAAATAAGCTGAAATAAGTTTAAATAAACTAGATACAAGCGATCAAAAAAAAGGGTAAAAGTAGACGACTACCTTTACCCTTATCTTTGTTCATTAACCCAGAGCTATAAGCATCTAGCTTAGCGTTTGAACTACACTTGAAAACTCACAGGTTTATCATCAGTAAAGTAGCTTTTTATCTGCTCTACAATTAGGTAATTCACTGGTATTAGAATCAAGGTAATCAAGGTTGCAAACAAAATACCAAAACCTAATGAAATCGCCATCGGAATAAGGAATTGAGCTTGTGTTGATTGCTCAAATAATAAAGGCATTAAGCCAATAAAGGTGGTTAAACTCGTTAAAATAACCGGTCTAAAACGAGCTGCCCCAGAAGTAAGAACGGCTTGCATCACGTCCATTCCTTCATTCACTTTTTTATTGATATAATCCACTAGAACTAAAGAGTCGTTTACGATAACGCCAATAAGGGCAAGCATCCCCAACAAGCTCATAATCGATAAATCCATTCCCATAATCCAGTGCCCTAAAACTGCGCCTATCATGCCAAAAGGAATAATACTCATCACAATTATCGGTTGTAAGTAAGATTTAAATGGTATCGCAAGTAATACATAAATAATAAAGAACACAAAAAGTAGCGACCAACCTAATGAATTAAAAGACTCAGCCTGTTCCTTCGCTTCACCTTCCATTTCATAATTTACGCCTGGGTATTGCTGCATTAGTTCATCTAAAAAGCCTTTTAAATCTCCTTGAAGAATAGTCATGTTAGTATTCGATTTCTCAACATCAGCACTTACATTTACCGTTCTATATCTGTCAAGCCTTGAAATTGTTGAAGGGCTTTTACCTGCAATAAATGTTGCTACATGCGATAAAGGGACAGCGCCACCTTTAGGAGTTTCAACGAGTATGTTTTCTAAATCAGCGATAGTTCGCCTTTCATTTAATGGTAACCGCACCATCACCCGAACATCATCTCGCCCCCTTTGAATACGCTGTACTTCTGAGCCAAAGAAAGATTCTCGTACTTGCCTAGAGATATTCACCCTAGTCAAGCCTAGTGCCTTACCCTGCTCTGTTAACTCTATTTGCAACTCTTCTTTACCGTCAGATAATGTATCTGCAATATCAAAAAACGTAGGATATGTACCCAAACGAAGTTTAACCTTGTCTGCAACATCCCTTAAAGTATCTAATGAGTTTGCACTAAGACTAATATTAATAGGATCTGAAGAACGCCCTATCTCCGCTCTAAAAGTAATACTTTCGGCGCCAGGAATAACCCCTATTAATTGTCGCCACTCTCGCACAAGTTCTCTTGAAGTAACCGATAATTCTCTTGATTCTGGCGGGGTAATTTCAAACATGACAATACCGCTATTTGAGCCACCGCTTCTTCCGCCTGTTCTGGCTAAAATATTAATAATGACGCTTTGCTGAGTTGAAGGCTCTATATATTTGTCTCGAAGTATTTCAGCTTTATCTGCCATTTTAACAATATATTTGTTTGTTACTTCAAAAGGAGTACCAGCGGGGAATGATAAACTCACTCTAACTGTTTCACTTGGAATACGCGGGAAAAAGATGAATTTACTCCACCCCGTCACGACTAAAGCAAAAATAATCAATAAAATACCGATAAAACTTAATAAAGTAACGCGTTTATAGTTAATCGCTTTTTTTAATACAGGTTGGTAAAAACGAATAATAGATTGTTCAAACCCATCCGCAAACCGCTCTTGTAATTGACTTAATTTTGATTTTTTCTCTTTTTCAGAGCGAAGTTTTAACCCTTTTAAGTGCGAAGGTAAAACAAACTTTGATTCGATTAATGAAAATAATAGAACAGGAATAACCACTACTGGAATTTGTGCGAATAACGCGCCACGTGCTCCTTCAATAAAAGCGAGTGGTAAAAATGCAGCGACAGTAGTTAAAACACCAAAGGTTACAGGGGTCGCAACTTCTTGCGTACCGCGAATAGCTGCCATTTCTCCTGACTCAGAGGTTTTCAAATGACTATATATATTCTCCCCCGTGACAATGGCGTCATCAACCACAATGCCTAACACGAGAATAAAACCAAATAAACTCATTATATTCAAGGTAATGCCAAATAAAGGCATCGCAATAAATGCCCCCATGAATGACACTGGGATACCAATGAAAACCCAAAAAGCTATCGAAGGTCTTAAAAATAAACTCAGTAAGGCCAGTACTAAAATACCGCCTTGCAGAGCACTTGTGGTTAGCGTTTTAATACGATTCTTAACAATTTGAGAGTCATCATCCCAAAAACTTAAATCTACCCCTACTGGCAAGTTCACTTGTTCTGCATCGATGTAATCTCTAACAGACTTAGCGACATCTATGGCGCTTTGTTGACCAAGTCGATAGACATCAATAAAGGCTGCTTGTTTACCATTAAATCTTGTTCTTATTGGCGTTTCTTCAAATGTATCGCTAATTTGTGCTATATCACTTAAGCGCAGGATAGAACCATCTACATGTGTTTTTATCGCGATATTTTCAAATTCATTTTTACGATATGCTTGCCCTTTAGAGCGTAAAAGAATATCGCCACCTTGGGTTTTTAGATTACCCGCTGACACATCAACACTTGAGTTGGCAATCGCAGAAGAAATTTGCGAGATAGTTAAGTTATATTCCTGTAATTTATCTTGAGGAATTTCTATTGCAATTTCATAGTCTCTAACACCGGTCAGTTCAACTTGAGTAACACCCTGCAGTTGCAGAAGATCATCTCTTACTTTCTCAGCATACTCTCGCGTTTCTTTTTCACCATATTCACTCGCAATTGTAACGGCAATAACTTCTCGCTTCCTAGTCGCTAACGAAACAACCGGTTTTTGCGCATCAAGTGGAAAAGTATTGATGGCATCAACACGGCTTTTAATATCCGCTAACATCTCTCGAGGCTCATAACCGCTTTCAACTTCGATATTGACTGATGAAGACCCTTCAGAAGAGCGACTCGAAATTTGCTTGATCCCCTCTAGATCTTGAACAGCCTCTTCGATACGAATTGAAATACCTTTCTCAACATCTTCAGGTGTCGCACCACGCAGTGAAACATTGACATTAATTCGGTCGGTAGCAAAAGAAGGGAAAACTTCTAATGGTATACGAGCACTTAAGCTGAAAAGACCTACCAACAATATGCTGACTAATAATAAATTAGCTGCTACATGATTTTTTGCAAACCAAGCTATCATTCGCCACGACCCTCTTTATTACTTCTGGTGTTTTTTTTATTTAATGGGGCTTGATCGTTGCCATTATTTATTGTAACAGGCGTACCTGAACTCACTTGTCCAAGAGAGGTTAACACTAACTGCTCACCTGCACTTAAGCCAGAAACGACAATAGACTCTTCTCCATTTTGCCAACCTACTTTAATATCCTTACGTATAAGTAAGTTATCTTTCACAGTATAAACATACGTTCCTTGATATATAGCACTACTTGGAATAACTAAAACATTATCAACTTTTTTACCCGTAATATACGCAGTAACGTATTGCCCTATTTTAATTTGGGCACCTTGGTTATATTCTTTATCGTAAGGTCTAATTATTTGTGCAACGACATAAAGCTGTTGTGACATTTCATCTATCGCACTTTCGGTTCTTACTACTTTACCGCGCCACTGTTGTTCGCCCATTAAATCAGACTTGATTAAGACATTACTAAATTCAGTATCCTTATCATCGTTTTGATAAGTTTCAGGTAAGGTCATTAATGACAAATCTTTATTTTTTATCGGTAAACGTATTTCGACATAATCGACGGCAAAGATATCTGCTAATTGTGTATTACTTGAAATAACCTGGCCAATATCTACGTGCTTTTTCAAGATTCTCCCTGCATAAGGAGCAATAATTTTAGTTCGTTCTAATGAAAGTTGTGCTTTATCTAATTGAGCTTGAGCAGATAACGTTTGTGCCCTAGCTGATTCTAGCTGCGGCTGACGAAGAACTAGCGCGCTGGCAGATTGACCATTACCAAGCCTAGCCCAATCAGCTTTAGCTTGTTTTACTCTAGCTTTTTCTTCTTCTAGACTTTGCTTTGCCGACATTAAACTCGCTTTAGCTATGTTTACTTCAGCTTGGTGGTCTCTACTGTCAAGCTCTATTAAAACATCACCTTGTTCAAAAAAACCGCCTTCACGAAAAGCTTGATTAACACGGTTGATTTGACCAGAAACTTGCGCAAACAACCCACTTTGTGTTCTGGGCTTAACTGTACCGAAGCTTTCTATCACAACTTGGTAACTTTGCGGTGTCAATAACGTTGTTGAAACTGTCATTTGTGGCGCTTTTGAAGGTCCTGAGCGAACAGATTTAGGTGGGTTTTTAAAAATAGTACTCACTAAAAAAAAGGTCAATAAGACGATGACTATGGCAAGGATTGTTTTTCTTCGTTTTATATTTGGCGTCATGTTGGTATGAGTATCACTTTGTTTTTGTATTTGAGATTTGTTTTGAATATTGTCTGAAGTATTGTTCATTTTATTTCGCCTCGGCATCAGGTTGCGATACACTAAAATCGCCCCCTAATGAGAAGTGTAAGTTAACTCGATTAGCAATAAGCTCATTCTTAAGCTTTATTAAGGTGCTTTGTGCTTCAAATGATCGGGTTTGCGCATCTAATACCGTAGTATAAGTGACTAAACCACTTTGATACTGTTCAAAAGATAAGGCTTGCGCTATTTCAGCATTTTGTTGTGCAGCCAACATCGTATGATAACTGCTTTTTAAGGTACTCTCTAAAGTGATAGCATTTTCTACCTCGTTAAAGGCGCTATACAAACCATCGAGATATTGTTGTTCACCTTGTTTTAGTTCAAACCGAGCTCTTTCCTCTCCTGCTTTTAATCTACCCGCATTAAATAGGGGCGCAGAAATATTGCCGAGTAAAGACCAGGCTAATGAAGAGCCAGATAATAAATCACTGATATCACTTTGTGAGTCACCAATAGAGCCGGTTAAACGAATACTTGGGAAGCGCTGTTTGTGGGCATAAGCTAACTTGGCATCTTTTGCCAATAGCTGATACCAGCTTGCTTTAAGTGCTGGTTTTCGGGTAATTAACTCTGAAGGTAAACCTAACGGAATATCACTTTTAAGTAGCGGTAATTCAGCATCAACCAATAAATCACCATGCGGGTAACCACCTGCTAGGCGCTCTAACTTGCGTACCAAAGCCGTTCTACTAGCTTTTTGTGTTTCAACACGACTTAATTCATTATTAAGCTGATTTCGCGACAAATAAACATCTAATGCATTACTTAAACCGCTACGATAACTCGCCTCTATTATTTCTAGATTATGTTGAGATGTTTTTGCTTGGTTTTGATATAAAGTCAGTAAATGCTCTGCTTCAATAACGGAAAACCAAGATGTAACAACGTCTGCCACTAGTTTTTGTCTGTGCTGTTCATAATTGGCTTTTTCAGCTAAAAAACTTAAATTAGCTTCTCTTTCCGCATCTGAAAGCTTTCCCCAAATATCAACTTCATAGCTTAAGTTTAAATTTAAGGAATTACTGTTGTTGTATGAAGTCGGAGTATTACTCTTATTTCGACCCGAGGTAAATGATAAATCTAGCTCTGGCCAAAGTTGACTGCCCGATACAATTAATGCTTGTTTCTTTATTTCAACATTATATGCATTGATTCTTAATTGATGATTTTCCTGAAGAGCTTGATTTACCAGTTGTTGAATTTGCGAATTATCTAGTTGCGCCAACCAGTTATCCTGTACAGGATTCGCTTTATTTTCTTCAACCCACTGGTCGGGAAGTTTAACATTTTGAATATTTTTATCTAACTCAGAGCTACTCGTACATGCTTGAATAAAAAGCATGGCACAACTCACTCCAAGAAACTTTAACCTATTTTCCATAACAACATGAACCTGTTTTACTTTTAGACGGCGAGTTTAGCAATTTGTAAAAAACAAATGAACCAGCTTTACACTCTTTTACAAATGACTAAAGAAGAAATTGTTGAACTAAAAAAATTTACTAAATAATAAGCGAATGCTTATATTAGTGTCTTTATCTACCAAAGGACTATTACCTATTGATGAGTCGTACCAACTATAATCAAACACAACTTGGCTAAAACCTTCAAATAATATTGGGGTGGCTATAGAAAGTGATAAAGAGCTATTAAGTGCAGAGTCCCCTTGATACTGATATGTGTTTTCATTTATTTCATTGTCCTTCACCCCGTAGTAGTAATCTACATGGTGACTATCTAGATAACTTAACGAAAATCTGGGTTCTATAAAAATAGGCCCTTGGCGAAATACACGTGAAATATTTGCTTTAGCTTCATAGCCTTTAGACTTAGCCAGTATATCAAACATAGCAGAAACATTAATTTTCCAATTGTTTTTCTCGTACAAGAGCCCTAAGCCTGCATCCATTGAAAAACTTCTATCGGCCATATTTTTAAAAATATAACTATCAGACTCATCAAAGCCTTGAAATCTTGGTGCTGCCTGAATAGAAAGCTCAATATCTGATATTTGCAAAGCGTCATATCGGACAAAAGGCCCTAAAACACTAAAGTCATCGCCTCTGTAACCAAGTATCGGTAAAGGAATAACACGATAGTCGTAGCCTTTATAAATCTCTTGATTAATACCTAAACCAAAGCCATACAAATACCCTTTTGGCTCAATACGTTCTCTCGCTTCTCCCCTGTTATCATTTGCCATGACATTATTATTTATTAATAAACAGGTTATGAAAAATAACCAAAATTTCATTTTTAATCCTTTATTATTCTAGATATCAACCAAAATCACTAAAGTAGAAACTCACAACAATCTCACTTGTTTCAGCTTGAGTTTATATTAGGCAAATTATTCAGCTGTCGACTCGAGTATTTTTCTCACATTATTAAGTGCTTCAACTGAAAAACCTCTATCGTAGAAGTATTTAACTTTGCCTTTATTATCTATCAGCAGTACGCGAGCATTATTACCATTTTCATTACCCGTATACTTTTGCATCGCCTCGCCATCTTTGTATAAGGTGATAACCCCTTTCCAAAGTTCTTTTGGAATACCTGCTCTCATGCCATTATTGATAAAAGGCTTAAACATGCGGGGAAACATCCCCTGAATAGCTGGTATTTCATAAGCGTTAACTTTGGTTTGAGTCATATCTAAACCAATCAACCAACGGTCAATATCAAATTGAGAGTCTTGCTTATATCCAACAAGCAGTAAAGTGGCTGGAGCATCGAAAAGACTAGGTATCTCAACCTTTTCTTTTTCAAGCGTTTCACCTTCCATAGTAGGCATGGTGGTACCGAGTACATCTTTATTTTGATAAGTGGTACTACACGCACTTAACAACATTGACAAAATTAAAACAAATGCAAAACGCATAAATAAAAGCCTTTAAATAAATTATATTGTGTGAATTCAGTTATAAGTGATTTAGTGATAACTGATTAAGTGGATTTTCGCATAACTAAATGAACAGTACTGGTTGAGCGCTCTAAGAATGCACCTTCACAATAAGCAAAATAGTATAACCATAAACGCTTAAAGGTATCGTCGTAACCAAATTGAGTTAACTCTGTCCAAGAAGCAAGGAAATTAGTACGCCAGTCGGCAAGTGTTCTGGCATAATCTAAGCCGATATCATCTAAAGACTCCATCACGAGATTGGTATGGTTGGACATATGATCTGAAAGCACGTTAACGGAAGGTAAAAAACCACCTGGAAAGATATACCTTTGAATGAAATCTACATTTTTCTTGTAATAATCGAAGCGTTGATCTGCAATGGTTATAGATTGTATCAGTAATTTCCCACCTCTTTTTAACCTGTCATTACATTGTTTAAAGAAACTTGGTAAATACTCATAACCCACTGCTTCAATCATTTCAATAGACACAACTTTATCAAAAGTACCCGTTAGTTCACGGTAGTCTTTTTTCAGTAAGGTGATACGATCATCTAAATTTAAAGCTTCTACACGTTGTTTGGCAAAATCATACTGCGCATCTGAAATGGTCGTGGTTGTAACCTTGCAACCATAATTTGCCGCCGCATAAATGGCTAATCCACCCCAACCTGTACCAATTTCTAACAAATGATCACTTTCTTTTAAGCCTAGCTTTTCACAAATCACTTGTAATTTATATTGCTGTGCTTCATCTAAGGTTGCATTTTCGTTAGGATAAACAGCACTAGAATACATCATACTAGGATCTAAAAACCGGGTATATAAGTCATTGCCCAAATCGTAATGCGCTAATATATTTCGCTTTGAACCTGACTGAGTATTTCTATTTTGCCAATGAGATATGGCGTTTTTAATTTTATTTAACCACGATTTATTTTCCTCTAACGTATCTGTTTCTTGCTGGGCCTTTGCAAAGACTCTTATAACATTAGTTAAGTTAGGACTCGTCCACTTTCCTTCTATAAACGCTTCAGAAACACCGATACTCCCCCCCTTAACAAAGTCACGATATGTACTCATATCATGAATAAATATTCTGCCTTTAGGTTGGTCTTCTATCGCTTCCTTTGGGTAAAAATGATGCTGACTGCCTTCAATAACTTCTATCTGTCCATAGGTTATTTTATCAAAAACACCATGAACAAGTGCACGACATCGCTTTTCTATCCATGAAGCTTTAGTTAATAAATTAATGCTGTTTACTTGTTCCATGATTTGCTCCTGACTCTATATTTAATATAACTTAATATAACTTAATATAACTTAAAATTATTTATCAAGCGTTTGATAGCCGATAAATGGAATACGTTTTATAAAAATTTTTAAGGCTTGCCAATAAATCCCAAAAACGACTTTTAATGTCATTACGGGAAGCTGCATCCACAACTTGCGCAATGCTTTATTCGTAAAAGGTTGCTTTTTCATAACTAATGACACATCAAAAAATTTTTCAGGTACGATTTCATCATCAACTAACCTTTTGTTTTCTATACTAACAGATAGCTTATCATGGGACTTGCTCGGCGATTTAACACGCCATAGATAAACCATATTCAAATCCATAAATGGGGATACCTGAAATACTTTCCTGGATTGTTGAACATTTGATTTATCAGCAATTAAATCGATTAAATAATAATGACGTTCGTTCCATGGCGTATTACTTACTTCGGCTAGCATTTGCGTACAGTTATCATCTTTGTCATAGCAAAAATAAAAATTAACCGGACTAAAGTAAATACCAAAACAACGTACATTCACCAACATAATTATTTTACTAATATCTCGATAACCATCTAATTGTATAACTTTATTCCTAATACGCTGTGATAAAGAAAACGGTTCACTTTTTAAATAATCTTTTTCACAAAAGCGCAAAGGGTGATACCAAGAGAAGCCGAAGACACCTTTACTCTGTGTAGTGTCTTCAATATCAGCCACATCGAGTGCTAGCATATATAAAGAATATTTAAATTGATGTTTTTTGGGTAAGAAACGTCGATGAACAACATTACCAAGATAAATAGAGCTTTGGCTAAAGGGGGCGCTAGCAGATTGAGGGGTTTCACAGCCACTATCATTTTCTGCTAGTGCATTGTCTAGTTGTGTATTGCCTGATTGAATGTTGCCTGTTAATGCGCTATTTACTAATACGTTATGCTCTTGTGCAGAATGACGATTACTCATAGGATAAATTTAATCTATTTGTGAGGTTAAAGTGCAATCAAAGCGCTTTGCTACATCGACTGCGCTTCTAACGCCATCTTCATGAAAACCACTATACCAATATGCTCCGGCAAAGTGTGTATTATTTAAACCACAAATCAATTGCCTTTGCTTTTGCGCCTTAATGGATTTTTCACTGAAAATAGGATGATGGTAAGTAAATTCTTGTAGTATTTTACTCGGTTCAATGTCACTTTTTTGATTCAGAGTTACACAAAAAGTCGTGTCACTTTTCAAGCCTTGTAAAATATTCATATTGTAAGTAACACTGGCGGCTTTATCGCGATCAGCACTTAATTGATAATTCCAGCTTGCCCAAGCATTTTTTCGATGTGGAAGTAATTTTTCATCGGTGTGTAAAATCACATTATTTTCACTATAAGGCATAGACGATAAAACGGATTTTTCGTCTGCAGATGCATCACTTATTAGAGCTAGTGCTTCATCTGAATGACAGGCAATAACAACCTCATCGAAAGTTTCGCTTGGTTCATCTCGAAAATGAATATTGACTAAACCATCTTCTCTTGTGATACCGGTGATGTTGGCATTAAGTTTTATTTGCTCTTTAAAAGGCTGACAAAGAGGAGCTAAATATGAACGAGAGCCTTTAGGAATAACATACCATTGCGGTCTATCAGCAATATTCAATAGGCCATGATGGTGGAAAAATTGAATAAAAAACCTAAGATCAAAGTTTTCCATTTGAGATAACGAACTTGACCATATTGCTGCGCCCATCGGTAAAATATAATGCTCGGCAAAAAAATCACTAAACTTATTTTCGGTTAAAAATTTACCTAAGGTTTGCCCCTCTTGGTAATCTTGCTTGGCAAAAATGGTTTTGCATAGTTTGTTAAATTTTATGATTTCTTTAATTAAACGCCAAAATGTTGGTTTGAAAATATTACGTCGTTGAGCAAACAGTGTATTTAAATTATGCCCGTTGTACTCGAGGCCTGTTTGGCAGTTATGTACTGAAAAACTCATTTCTGTTGCTTGTTTACTAATACCTATTTCGGATAACAACGCTAAAAAATTAGGATATGTTTTATCATTAAAAACAATAAAGCCGGTATCTATCGCTAATTTTTCACCATTTTGTTCTATATCAACTGTGGCAGTGTGACCACCAACTCTATCGTTTTTTTCAAAAACAGTAACATCATGCTTTTTTGAAAGTAAATAAGCAGCGGTAAGTCCAGAAACCCCAGAGCCTATAATAGCAATTCGTTTCATTAATTATTATTCCTTGTGATCAGTGCCTGCCATAACGACGAAGGGAGAAGTGCAAATAGTTTTAATAATAAAGTAAGGCGCTTAGGAAAGTGAATATAGCGTTTTTTAGCCCTTACCCCTTTAAATATTCTATCAGCAGCCTGCTCACTGGTAAGTAAGAACGGCATGCTGAAATCATTTTTATCAGTTAACGGGGTTTTTATAAAGCCTGGATGAACAAGGCTAACCCCAATATTATGCTTAGCTAAATCGAGTCTTAAACTGTTAGCAAGATAATCCATACCCGCTTTCGATGCACCATAAGCTTCACTGCGTGGGAAAGGGATAATAGTTGCACTTGAGCTAATAAAAACAACCTGCCCCCCCGCTTTTACTTTAGGTAAAAAGTGCTCTAATAAATAACCTAGAGCACTTAGGTTGGTATTGATAACTTGTTGAAAGGTTTCACCGTTGAAGTTTTTAGCATCATCAATATATAGACAAGTACCTGCGTTGAGGACTAACACATCAATTTCACCTATTTTTTTTGCTTCATCTTCAATAGCTACAGGTGAGGTCATATCAAAACAACAGGTTTGCATCACTTTATTACTTAGTATGTCCAATTGCGCTTGATTCCGCCCGCACGCGACAATGTAGTCGCCGTTAAGAATAAACCTATCTACTAAGGCACTGCCAATACCAGAAGTGGCACCTGTAATGAGAATGTTTTTTTTACTCATACTTTTTAACCTTTACTTTTTAGCCTTTACTTTTTAGCCTTTACTTTTTAGCCTTTACTTTGAACCAACGTATTAGCTTACCGATGAGTGGTAACTGCTCATAAAGCATACTGCCTAAATCAAGATAATCTCTGTGGTATATCACTTTGTTATCTTGCATTTTCAAGTGAGAATGACCTAAAACGGTTACAACATTGCCTTTATTCAGTTTTGGATGTTGGTATGTCATCTCCCAATAAATGCCAGCACTGTCGCCTTCTTTAATAACATTTTGGATAACAAAACTACACGAAGTTAAATTTTGGTATAAACCACTAAAATATTCTTGAAGTTCATTAAGTCCCTGCAATTTATGCAATGGATCTTCAAAAACAACTTGCTCATGATAAACCTCACCTAATAGGGCTAGGTTGTTAATAGAAAGCTTTTGATAGACCTCTACAAAGCTATCTAGCCAACTATTCCCCAAGACTATTGAGTTATCACTTTGGTATATTTTATTATCATTAATCATTCATTATTACCCGTAGCCATTAATCAATATGTTGTTATATACATCTTTGTTTCGATGTATAACACTATCATTTATAAAAATTTATTGCTTGTAATCTGGCTGTTTTATGGTCAACAATCGCTGGCCAGTAAACCTTTAGATTTTGCTCTTTAATATACTGATGAGGAAAATGTATTTTCTTGTCAGGAATACCCTCGAGCTCTGGTATATACTTACGAATGAAACTGCCATTGGGATCAAATCTTTCACTTTGTCTGATAGGATTAAACACTCTAAAATAAGGTTGAGCATCACACCCCGTGCTTGCCGCCCACTGCCAGCCACCATTATTAGAAGCTAAATCACCATCGATAAGGTGCTGCATAAAATATTTTTCACCTAAACGCCAATCAATTAATAAATGCTTAGTGAGGAAGCTTGCTACAACCATACGAAGACGGTTATGCATCCACCCTGTTTGATTAAGTTGTCTCATGGCTGCATCAACCAGTGGGTAACCTGTCTTTCCTTCACACCATGCTTTAAATAAAGCGCTATCGTTATTCCACGTTACGCGCTGGTATTTTTCATTAAAACATTCCCCCTTACAAAGTCGTTGCTCATGAAACACTAGATGACGATAGAACTCGCGCCAAATAAGTTCATTCAACCAAGTGAACTCTGGACTATCAGTGGCCAGCAATATATCAGGGTGCTTTAGTATTAAACAGGTTAAAACATAGCGAGGGCTAATTAACCCTGCAGCTAAATAAGGCGAAATGCCAGAAGTGCCTTTAATTGAGGGGATATCTCGGTGGATAGCATAATTTTCGAGTTTATCTTGATAAAAGCAAGGTAGGTTATTTTTCAAATAAGCTGTAGCTAAAGGCCAGTGATGAGAAAGACTTCTCTTCAAATCGTTACTCAAAGTATTATGTGAATCGGCATCACAAGACAGGGATTGTTGACAATGCGGCTTTGATAAATAATCAAAACCACATGCTTTAATATGCTTAAGCCAAGCGCGCTTAAATGGCGTGAAAACTTTATACATTTTCCCTGATTGATTAAGCACTTTACCTTTCGAAACAATAACGTCCGCTTCAAAAAGAGTTAAATCGATACCTGCTTTAACACAAGCTTGATCTCGTTGTTGTTCATTAAATTCAAGCTCACTATTAGCGATAACATTATCAATGTGATGCTTATTACAATACTGAAGCAAATAGTCAACTTGTGATGTGAAATAGGGTACTGAAATTAAGGTCAATGTTATATTATAAGAAGCTAAAGCCTTAACAAGAGCCTCGGCATGGCGCTTGATCAGATCAATTTTCATAGGTGACCAATCATGCAATTGCCACTGTTGTTCAGAGATAAAAAAAATAGCCTTACGGCTATTCGTTGAACTGCATTGATTTAAAAAGTAGTTTAAGGCAGGATTATCGTCTATTCGTAAGTCATTTCTAAACCATAATAACGCGTTCATTTTTTCTCCTCATGAGTAAGCTTAATAAGCGTATCTTAAACGAAGTACATCGGGGTAAGGTGATAGATAAGCTTGCTTTGTTAAGTATTCCTTAGGATGAAGCAACAAATAGTGCTTTATTAGAGTGAGTGGTACCATAAGTGGCACAAGACCTTCTCGATATGCATCTATCTGTGTGCAAAGCTCTTGGCGCTCATTAGGCTGTAAATGTTTTGAGAAATAGCCTTGTATATGGGCTAATGTGTTTGCGTGTTTTTTACGGGTTGCCTTAATCTTTATTGCAGCCATTAGGCCATTTATATATTGGCTGGCCATATCCTCTAGAGCAATATCACTTCTAGCAAGTAACTGACCTAAGGCTTTATAAGCAACCAAATCGTGGCTCATCACGGTATATTTATACTGACTATGAAACGTTGTTAACTTATGCTTAGTTAATCCTGAAGCTTGAAGATTTTGCCAGTGCTTATAAGCATAAACACGTGCGACAAAATTTTCTTTGATGAAAGGGTCATTCAAGCGACCATTTTCTTCGCACGGCAACAAAGGATTAGCTGCCATAATTTCCTTAGCAAAAGCACCTACCCCATCAGATTTAAGGGAATTTCCTTCTGGACTATAGACCTTTACCCGCTCCATGCCGCAACTTGGACTTTTCGCACAAAATATATAACCACTTAAATGCTTAGTCATTTTTGCAACTTTTTGCCCATAAAGACTTAATGCCTCGGTGACATCACCACTGCCATCTGGCTGTGACACATGAATTACGTCATCACGCTTTATTTGTCGTATGGTAGGCCTTGGTATAGGAAGACCTATAGCCACTTCAGGACAAAAAGCTTGGTAAGTAACATGCTCCCCTAATTCGTGAATACAAAAATGAGACGGTTTATTACTGGCATCAAACCTAACTTTTTCACCTAGTAGACAAGCGCTAATACCAATATTAAGATCTTTTTTATCTACAGAGTGAATCATGACTTTATCTCCTAAAGGCTGTTTAATACCAATTTCAGTAATTATGAAAGACTAAAACTAGGATTAAACACGCCTAACCATCAACAGGTTGCTAATATATAAAACTACCGATTGGGTTTAATAGCTTATTAATCCCCTGACTAAAGTGTAGTGCATCATTAGCAACTGTGTAACAAAGACAGCCATTATTTGATACAGGGCTATGTTGATGAGATCCATCAAGCATAATAAAATCACCTTTAACGTACTCTCCCTCTTCATCATGAAAAGATCCTTCGAGTAAAACAGTTAGCTCAAAGCCTTTGTGCGTGTGTTCAGGAACACCACCACCTGGAGAGATGTGAAGTAAACTGGTATGAATTTCATTTTCATTAAGTTGTAGGCGCGTTCTGGTTAATTTTCCAAAACTTGAATCTTTACCGCGTACCATACTACTTATTGCACTAGGCAGAGTATAAAGTTCATTTTGATATTCCACTTTTGCCACTGTACGCTGCTTTTCAACTACAATATCGTTTGAGCTAGTGATGCTATTAATCATTGCATCAAAATCATCTTCGCTCATATTTAATGATTGAGATTGGGCACTTTCATTAGTTAAGCTGAATTGATTTGAAACTGAATCTTCGAAGCTAATCTCAGCGACTTGTTCTGTTAATTCAGTAATTTTTTGCATACACTTTGGACACATTTCGGCGTGGATAGAAATACCAGCGGATAACGATGCAGGTAAATCGCCCTTCACAAACTGCTGAATTAATTCAAATGTTGGGTGATGTTTAATCATGGCTTTCTCCTAACCTAATTTTCAGTTTCGCAAGCGCTAAACGTAAACGTGATTTAATAGTACCCAAAGGTAAGTTGAGTTGTTGGGCTAATTGCTCTTGTGACATTTCTAGCAGATAGTACCCCTTAACAACTTGTTGTTGCGCTTCAGGAAGGTTTTCTATCACCTCAAGTAAATTCTTATTTTCAATATGATCGTCAAAACTTTCATTATCAACATGTTGATTTTCAATGACATGCCAAATATCTTCGCTTAAGTTATCCTCTCTATTTCCTTTAACTTTTCTAAGTAAGTCAAAAGTAACATTACGCATAACAGTGAAAACCCAGGTAGTTGGAGCGCCTTTCTCTTCATTGTATAAATGAGCCTTTCGCCAAATATTACTCATCGTTTCTTGAACGACTTCATTAGCTTGATCTTCATTTGGAAACTTACTTCGGGCAATACTTTTAATTTTTGGCGCGAAGAATTTAAATAAAGAAGTAAAGGCGAGTTTATCTCTGTCATTGGCAACAGCTTTAAGCCACTGGCAAATTTCAGTGTGATCAATTATATCAGGCATATTACAAGGATTAACCTTTGTATATTTGCTTAGCAAATTGGTTTGCATAGCTTCCATCATAGCTTCTCTTATCATGTCGTATAAGTAAATACGTTGCTTAAAATAAATAGATCACTTTTAATTAAATTATTTTCCGATAACTTCTTCTATGAAGCTTTTTGCTTGAACATAACTGGCTTTATTAGCAAAAAGGCTTTTATCTTTTTTTTCTACTGGCAGCAATTCCAACCACCTTGATACAACCCAGTTGGCATCTTCAAACTTTTTAATTGCATAGAGTTCATTAAATTGTTCATTATGCTTAAAGACTGTTTTCAAAAGACCACCCAATTCGTCTATATTAGGGTCGTTATTAACTGCAGGCCAATGTTCAAGCAAACTAACACTAGCGTAATTAAGTTTAAACTCTCCTTTATAATGACCATGAAGTTTCACTAAGGAATTGCATTTTATTTTAATCACAAGCTGGTTAAGGCTATTATAGTCAAAATCAATAATCTCTACCCAGCTCCCCCAACCTGCTGATGATTTATTTAAAGAAGAGCTCTCAATCTCTGACAATAACACAAAGCCTTGTTCTTGAGAGGCAATGCTTACCAACTTTAAATCGAGTGGTGAAAATAGCGTTAACCTTGCAATACCATTAGGTAAGATAAAGACAGGCATAACCAATAAAGGCAAAGAAATTATTTTTTCTAACATGATTTATACTCCCTTTTTAAACCAATTCAATTACGTTATTGCTTACTTGTAATGATGAAAATCCCTAACGGCATCGAAACGCTGAATCCCAATAGCTAGCTATTGCTAAATTGATCTACTTGCCCTGATTCATTTCATCTATCTACAACATGATAAAAAGTATTAAAATTGGTATTAAACGATTCACCACATTTACAAACACTAACAGCGTAAGGAGAAAAAAAGCCCCTACAGAGGGGCAAAGGAGAGGTATTCTGCAATAGTTTAATCAAGAATTACTGTATCGATTACATGAATAACGCCGTTAGTGGTATAAATATCTTTAATAACAACGTTTGCACCACCAATGACTAACATACCTGTTTCAGCATCAATCATTACGCTAATGTCTGTACCCGATGCAGTCGTTAGGTTTTTACCATTAGCAGCATAAGCATCTAATGAAGATAACGAAGCATCACTTACAACATGCGTTAAAAGCGTGTTTGTTAAGGCGGTTGTATCAGCAAGTAATGCATTTAATGTATCAGCAGGAATTTTGTCGAAAGCGTCATTAGTAGGTGCGAACACTGTGAAGGTTTTACTTTCATCAGATAATGTAGTTACTAAGTCTGCTGCTGTTAAGGCAGTCACAAGGGTAGAAAAGTTATCTGGGTCTGCAACAGCAACTTCAGCAATATTTAATGTAGGTGTACCCATTTCAGCTGGAGGTAAAATAACATTATCAATAACATGGATAACGCCATTATCTGCAAGAACATCTGCACTACTTACTTTCGCGCCATTAACAAATAAAGTTGAATCTGCAAATGATAATGAAACCTTACTACCGTTAGCTGTAGTTACCATATTATCGCTTGATTGAGCAACGGTTATAGCGCCATCTGCTAATACTTGTCCTGGTAAAACATGGTAAAGCAGTACTGCAGTTAATTCATCATTGCTTAAGCCTTCAATTGTACCTGCTGGTAATTTTGCAAAAGCAGCATCTGTTGGTGCAAAAACAGTATAGTCTGAATCCAAATTAGCTAATGTTGTGTCTAAGCCTGTCGCTTGTAAAGCAGAAACAAGTGTGCTGAAACTACCATTGCCACTAGCAACATCAACTAAACTCATTGCTGGAGCAGGAATCGCAACATCTGCCACAATAACTGCATCAATTACATGAATTATACCGTTAGTTGTGTAAATATCTTTAATGATGATATTTGCACCACCAAAAGTTAACATGTTTGTGTCTTCGTTGATAACTAGAGGGATTTTGTTAGTTGATGCTGTTTCAACCATCGCACCATTTAAAGCATATGCATTTACGGCGTTTACTTCCATATCAGCAATAACATGTTGAAGTAAAATAGTTGATAATACGTCCGTGTTAGCAAGTAACGTATCAATCGTTTCTTGACCAATTAAAGCAAAGGCATCATCTGTAGGAGCAAAAACAGTAAACTTAGTGCTCTCATCAGCTAAGACACTATCTAAGTTTGTTGCTTGAAGTGCCGCAACTAAGGTAGTGAAACTGCCATTAGCAACAGCCGTATCTACAATATTCATCGTAGGTGTCATCATTTCTTCTGGCGGAAGAAGCACTGCGTCAATAACGTGAATAATACCGTTATCTGTTTGTATATCTGTTGTAATAACTGTTGCTGTATTAACCAATAAATTATCACCGCTTAAAGAGAGTGCTAAAGAATCACCATTAACCATCTCAACAACGCTTCCAGCTAAACCTATCGCAGTTTCAGCGTTTACTTCACCAGCGTACACATGGTATGTCAAAATATCAGAAAGAGTATCAGTATCGGCAAGTAATGCATCAATAGTTGATTGGCCTAGTAACGCAAAAGCTGCATCCGTAGGAGCAAAAACAGTAAACTTGCTAGATGTATCTGCTAAGGTAGCGTCTAAGCCTGTTGCCTGAAGCGCAGCAACTAAGGTAGTGAAATTACCATCGCTAACTGCCGCATCAACAATCGTTGTTGCCGGAGTTACAATAGTAACGTTATCATCTGAATCGTCGTTACATGCTTGTAAAAATAAAGCACTTATTAAAGTTACACTTATTATTTTCAAAAGTTTCATTTTATTTTTCCTTTAGATTAATGTCACCTGAAGATACGGACCTAAAATTAAAAAGGTTCACTTTTAAATAATAAAAAAAACAATTATATTTTAATTATTTAAAAGTGAACTTAACTTCTATAATCAACGTATAAAGCAGGTTAAATAACTATAACCATTCGCATAAGAGGCTTATATGAATATTTTAGTCACAGGTGGCACAGGCCTTATTGGACGGGCATTAATTAAAGAATTACTTAACCAAAACACCTCCATAACGGTATTAACAAGGAGCAAAGTAAAAGCAAAAAAACTTTTCGACCCAAAAGTCAATTTGATAGAGAACTTATCATTAGACAACATTGAAAGCTGTGACGTTATAATTAATTTAGCAGGAGAGCCTATTGCAAATAAACGATGGTCTTCACCCCAAAAAACGAAGATTTGCCAAAGTAGATGGCAAATAACAGAACAACTAACGCAGTTAATTAAACAAGCTAATTTACCACCAAGTCTGTTTATTTCAGGCAGTGCGATTGGAATATATGGCTCAGGCAGCAACCAACCTATTGACGAAAACTTTATAGATTTTCATCCTGAATTTACTCATACCGTTTGTAGCCAATGGGAGCAAAAAGCACTAGATGCCTGCTCAGATAAAACCCGTGTTGTCTTATTAAGAACAGGTATCGTTTTGGACAATAATGGCGGAGCTATGGCCAAGATGTTACTCCCTTTTAAATTAGGTGTTGGGGGTAAGATTGGTGATGGCAAACAATTTATGTCATGGATACATATTGATGACATGGTATCTGCCATATTACATATTAAAGAAAAACAAGATATTGAAGGAGCGGTTAACCTTACAGCCCCAAATGCTGTATCGAATGATGAATTTAGTCATTCACTCGCCAAACAATTGAATCGTCTATGCCTTTTTACTACACCGAAATGGTTCCTTAATTTACTACTAGGCGAAATGTCAGGTTTACTTGTTAATGGCCAAAACGTGGTACCAACCAAGCTAATCAGTTCAGGTTTTGTATTTAAACACCCTAAACTTGAACAAGCCTTGAAAGCTTTATTCCCTGAGTGAGTTTATTCTAGGGTTATCTAGTGTTAAGACTCACTGTTAATTACAGTAATAGAAAAGGCAATAAATAAGGTAATCAATAAGAGAAAAAAGATGAGATGAAATAGATAAATGGGGCTCAAGATATTTGCTTTTGCAAGCTAACTCAGTGTGATTAACCTCCACTCGCACACAATACAAAGGCAATTGCAGTTATTTAAGACTTCTCTTGTGAAAAGCTCATAGGAATTGAAGAAGCACACGTTTTTACACTGCTCTGTTTGTCAAAAAACAAACTCACGTTAGCGACATTGATACCTAGCTTGGAAATGGAAGTTTTATTCATTACCCTATATTTATCAATTTGGTACATCCAATCATCCATGGCTACTTCATAAGTACTATCATCTACTTCTATTAATAAGTTATAACTAAATTGAAAAGCAAACCCTTTGTGTTTTCCAATTGCAATACCCACCACGTCTTCTGCTTCTCCTTGGTAAGTGCCATCAACAGTTTTAGTTAATTGCCAATTTCTATAGGTTATTTCACCATCATCAAAATAGAACTTTTCTGCTAATATTCCTTTATTCCCTGTCCAACTACCGTTTATTTCGACACAAAAGCGTCGATTAACTTTATCAGTATAATCTTGAAGCATGCCCCAAGCGACAAGATCGCCAGTAAAATATTCTTTGATATCAAAAGGCGCATCAGCTTTATTATAATCAGACAAGTCAGCACTACAGCCATTTAAACAGCCAACAATAATTAAGAATGTCAGAATGTCTTTAACGTTTTTCATTATTAGCTTCTCCAAGTAGCTCTGCACGCAAATCAGGCTGGCTAGTATTTTCAGCTAACCAAATATCAAGAAACACTTTACCAAAACTTTCATCAACCAAACTTCCAATATAAGCTTCATTAAAATAAAAGTGGCTAGCTTCACTATCAACTAATAATGACAAAGTGTCACCTTTAGAGATATCTGGCCAAATGACTTTGAGCTCAGAAACGAAACCTTGATATTCATTTTCTGCAAGACCTATATGTTGCCATTGCTCTTCTGTCCGTTTGATTAAGTCGTCACTAGAAATATCCGCTAAATATTTTATCTCATAAAGTAAAAAGTCATTTTTGCCATTTAAAGGGTACTGTCCAGAGGTCGTTGCTAGTTTACTTTGATAAAGATCCCAAAAGAGTATCGAAAAAGTGGTATTACCTATTTCAACCAGTGAATGAGACTCAAGCAACTTACTTAAATGGTCAAATTGAGTTTTTGACGTATTCAGCGCCGATTGACTCTGCTCACTACTTTGGGTTTTTATGGGTGTTGCAAAAGCACTATGACAAAATAAAGTAAAGACAATAAAACAAAATATATTTTTAAACATGAGATTCACCTCTAACGCTGTTTAGGCTTTTAACCTGAGTTAATTCAAAGTGTCGTTTAAAGTAAAAGAAAAGAGTAAATAAAGCAGACCAAGTAATGGCTAGAACGATATAAGTCATTAAGGGTGTTTTGCCAAACATGACAGCACCCAGTTTATTTCCAGCAAAATAACTCAATGGCGCTAAAAGACCAGCAAGGATTTGGAGCCATACCGTTCTTTCTAAAAAACGTAATGAATGATATATCGTCGTTGAAAAGCAAAACCAAAGACAGGCCAACCATAAAGGAATATGATTATTTGGGACAAACACAAAAACATCAAAAAAGTGCAATATAGAGTCTGTTGATATACCTATTATTGAGATAAGGAGCAGGTATTTTGCTTCGCTATTATTTTTAGCAAAGAATATAAGGTGCGCTAGGATGTACAAAACGGCGACAGGTATAAACTTATCACCAAAGTAAACTAAGCCAAACCAAACTGCATTAAAACCTAATATATTTATCAAAATAATAACTCATTAATGGTACTAATAAGCTATATACGGTTGAACTTTGAATAAGGTTTAACTTTGAGTAAAGTTTTACTTAAAAACTTCTCCCCTATTAACTTTACCTATAGGCTTTACTCATAAGCTTTATTTATAAGCTTTATTTATAAGCAAAGTTAAGAGAGACAAGACTAAACTAAGAATTGATTAAATTAACGTAAGCGCTTTATTCAGCGCCTGCTCCCTATTTAGACTCTCGTTTTGTTGAGAAATGTAAGAGAGCCTATCAAATTTTTCTAACTGTTTGCGTGTCGCATCGTATGGGCAAACTAATAATACTTCACAATTAGCTTCTAAGGCATCTTTAATCGCATTCTCAAGTGCTAAACCAACAGTAACATCAACCATAGGTACATCGGTTAAATCTAAGATCATCACTTGGTAATTTGAAATACTTGCATGCTGTCGAGATATTGCTTTTGATACACTAAAAATCATCGGTCCTGACAAATAAAAGAATAATACTTTGCCATCAGCTTGATCTAAAATTTCACGTTCGGTGCTTGTTAATGGCACTACATTTTCATCGCTATCACTAATCGCTTTAACCTTACGCGCCTGAACCCTACTTAGCTTTTCGATAATAATAATATTTGAAATGAAAACACCTAAACCAACCGCTATAATTAAATCAACAAAAACGGTAAGCAGCATTACACCATACATTACCGCCATACCTTGAAGACTTATTTTATGCGCTCGTTGAATAAAGCTCCAGTCAAGGATATTAATTCCCACATAAACAGCAATACCAGCCAAAACGGCCATAGGAATAGGTTCAGTTAACCCGCCAGCGACAAGTACAACCAAAGCAAGCACTAGGGCTCTGACCATCCCTGAGAGTGGTGAACGAGCGCCAACTTGAATATTTGTTACAGTGCCCATTGTCGCGCCAGCACCTGGTAAAGCGCCAAACAGGCCTGAAATCATGTTAGCAAAACCTTGACCGCGTAATTCCTTGTCCGAGTCGTGTTCTTTACGGGTTAATGAATCACCAATAACAGCGGTTAATAAGGTATCAATACAACCTAAAGTCCCTAAAACTAATGCATCAACGACCATAATGCTAAACATTTCAGCATTAAAGTGAGGTATAACAATTTCAGGAAGGCCTGCTGGTATTTCACCAATACGGCGAATACTTTCTACATCAAAAAATAACATAGATAAAAGTGTTACACCGATAAGGGCAACGAGTTGCGCAGGAACATATTTACGATACTGCTTAGGGAAATAGATTAATACAGCTAGTGTGAGCACTCCAAGAAAAAGCTCGCCGAATCGAATGTTAGATAAAGTATCAGGTAATGCTGAAATCGTTCCTAAAACGCCACCGGCAGGTGCAGGATGACCTAACAAAGGTGAAAGCTGCAATATAATAAGTATTACGCCAATCCCCGACATAAAGCCAGAAATGACGCTGTATGGCATTAAAGTAACGTATTTACCAAGTTTAAGCGTACCGAGTAGTACTTGAAAAGCACCAGCCATCATCACCACAGTAAAGGACATAGCTAAGCCTGTTTCAGGGTATTTAGCCATCATACTGGTAAGCACCGCTGTCATGATGACCGTCATAGGTCCTGTTGGCTCAGAGATTAAAGAAGTTGAACCGCCAAATAGTGCAGCAAAAAAACCAACTAATATGGCGCCCCAAAGACCAGCCTCTGCACCCGCCCCTGAAGCGACACCAAAAGCAAGCGCTAACGGCAGTGAAATAATTGCCGTCGTTACACCACCAAATATATCACCTTTTAAATTTAGCTCTTGAAAGCGATGACTCTTCAACCGTTTTTCCTCTATAGAATATTTTTACAAAAATGAAAATTTATTATCGACATTTGAGTATAGTGCGACTTTATAACATGCGTCTTAGGAAGTACTCATTTAGCAAGAATTTAGAGACTTTACTAATACTCAACACACTAAAAAGCCTAACCGCCTTACACTCATTTAATACGATTATACGAGGTAAAAATGATTAGGCTTAATAGACTGATTAAAACAAATTATTGCTTTAACTATTTAACTATTCAACTATGAACTGACTTTATCGCCTAGTTCGCTCATCTTTTGATATAGTTCTTCATGGGTATTAGCAACAAAATTAATATGTCCTAATTTTCTATTGTCTCTTACTGTTTTGTTATACCAGTATAGCGTTGAATTCTCATCCAACACGTCAAAAGAAGGTAACTCAGTACCAATTAGGTTTAACATTCCCGCAGGAGATGCTTGATAAACACTCCCTAAAGAGATACCCGAAATAGCTCTAACATGGTTTTCAAATTGACACGTTATGCTTCCTAATTGAGTCCAATGACCACTATTATGTACACGTGGTGCTAATTCATTAACCATTAGGTCATCACCAACAACAAAGCATTCCATAGCAAGTACGCCAACATAGTCTAACTCTGTTAGTAAGCTTTCCATGTAGCGTTGTGCTTTGCCACTTAGCTGTTCTGAAATATTCACAGCGGGTGTAATTGAGCCGATTAGAATACCTTTTTCATGATGATTATCCGCTAAAGCATAATGCTTTATCTCTCCAGATTTACTACGAACAGATACTTGAGAGATCTCTTTATCAAAAGCAACAAATGCTTCGATAATATAATCTTGTACATTAAGTGCATCGAATTTTTCAGCATCTTCGTTGGTTTTTAATAACCATTGATTTTTACCATCGTAGCCTTCTGTACAAGACTTAACCATCACAGGAAAACCTAATTCAGCAACGGCTTCAACAGCTTTAGTATTATAAAAATATGGAGATGTTGGTATAGATAAGTTAGCAAGCAGCTGTTTTTCTTGGCCTCGATGTTGGCAGGCTTTTACCGCTTCAATACCTGGGTAGATGGGACAAAAATCGGCAAGAGCGATTAATAAATCAAGATCGACTTGTTCTTTCTCGACGGTAACACAGTCGGGCTTGCCTAAGTCGTTGTAGAGTTTTTCAATAGCTTGTTTATTATAGCCTTCAAGACCTTTTTCTGGAGATTCTTGAATAAGCCCTAAACCTTCAACACACTCGTTGCTTTGTCCTACATTGTCTTTAACAAAGCTAAATTGAAGCCCTAAAGGGATACCAGCAATTGCCATCATACGAGAAAGCTGACCGCAACCTACAATGGCTAATCGCATTATTCAACCTCCCAAGCTATACCTTCAGTTTGTTCGCTGCGCCAAGCTTTTACTTTGGCTTGAATATCAGCATCACCAATTGAAAGCATTTGAGCAGCAATTAATCCTGCATTAAATGCCCCTGCTTCACCAATTGCTTGTGTCGCTACAGCAACACCTTTTGGCATTTGTACAATAGATAATAAGCTGTCCATACCTTTTAAAGCATTTGTTTTTACTGGGACGCCAATAACAGGTACACACGTTAATGCCGCTGTCATGCCAGGTAAATGCGCTGCACCACCAGCACCCGCAATAATAACACTATAGTTATCCTCAGCAGACTCAGCAAATTCGTACAAACGTTTTGGTGTTCTGTGAGCAGAAACAACCATTGCCTCATAAGGAATATCAAATTCTTCCAGTAAAGTCGTTGCTTTACGCATAATAGGCCAGTCAGACTGCGAACCCATGATAATTGCTACTTTTTGATTTTTCATACGGTATACCCTTTATCCATCTTATATATCAACAAAACCTGTCTTTTAAGACGAGGAAGATTGCTGAACATCGTGTCATGTTTAAATGTCTACAAAGTGAAAACTACTTTTCATTGTCTTTTATCGTTACAACTAACTTTATTGACAATTTCAATAACTAACGCTTTTAGCTGAGTCAGAAAATTTCGCGAGCATTATAATACAATATTCATCAAAATGGTTCACAATTACCAAATTTATATTCGCATTTTTACCTGAATCACTCATTTTTTTACCTGAATCACTAAGAGTAAGTTTAATGAAAAGATATCTCAGCAAAGCGTCCCAAAAAATTATTACTTCTAAGAATAAAAAAAACAGCAATAAAGAGTTACTTTATTGCTGTTTTTGAAAACAAATTAAGAATAAATATTAAGAATAAGCCTTACGATAAATTATCTTTTTTTTAGCTTAGCCCCCGCTAAAAGTGTATTGCTGTAAAAAGACATTGCTACATAAATGCTTATTAGGTAGAAATTTTTAGATCTTAAGTCTTTGCATATTATCCTTTAAGATTTTCTCTCCTATGCCTTTTATATTAGAGAGTTCTTCTACTGTACTGAATCCACCAAATTTTTCTCGGTAAGCCAAAATAGCCTCAGCTTTCTTTTGCCCTATGCCTTTTAAGGTCAGAAGTTCATCTAAACTTGATGTATTTATATCTATCACAAGCCCTTTATAAGCCTTATCTGCAGTAGCGTCTTGCTTAGAAATGCTATTGTTTTGGCCCTGTTCACTTGTCGTTGTACTATTAATTTCACGGCTTTCATCTACGGTATATAGTGACTGTGCAATCGAAAATGGTGAAGTAAATACCCCCATTGTACTTGCTAATAAAACCATTGAAGCCATCACACTCGAAGTGCGTTTTGCTTTAGGTTTACTTGCGTTATAAGTGAAGTTTTTAGACGGCGTACTAGATGAATATATTGTAAGTGTGTTCATACAAATTCCTTTTGTAGTTATTAAATTGTGAAGTTAGCGGTGCTAATGCACTCACTTGACTTGGACTAGGGATTATCAGTCCTTTTTAATTAATAGTTGCTATTTATTTGTTTGTCAAAGCTTGTCGATACTTTTTTCATGTTTACCAAAAAGAAGATAAAATTGTGCCGTAAAAGCAACATCACACAACATTTAATTGAATTGCGCTTACCCCTTAATTACAATAACGTTAATTATCGAATGAAAGTAAATGGAATATGAGCAAACTGACCTCTCTATTAACGCCAACGCTTGCGAAAAGACGTGGGAAAAATGCCGACAAAAAAAACTGGCACCAACTGTATGGAAGCAGCTCAAGCGTAGCCATTTTACAAGGTGCTATAGCGACCGAGGCACCAATTCTTGTAGTCTGTAAAGATACTCCATCAGCCATAAAGTTAGAGCAAGAACTCCTCAGTTTGGTTAAAACACATCAAAACAGCTCAATAAATGCAATGAGTGTTTGTTTGTTTCCTGATTGGGAAACACTACCTTACGATAATTTTTCTCCGCATCAAGATATTATTTCTCAACGCTTAGCAACGCTCTATCAGCTGTCCAGAATGACCAAAGGCATCATTATTGTGCCGGTTAGTACGTTAGCGCAAAGACTCGCTCCCAGAACTTTTTTAGAACAAAACAGTTTAGTTATTAATAAAGGGGATAAAAAAGATTTAACACAAATGCGTGTAGATCTTGAAGCTAGTGGCTATCGTTATGTTGAGCAAGTTATGGAACATGGTGAGTTTTCCACAAGAGGGGCTCTGTTAGATTTATTTCCGATGGGGAGTAAAACGCCCTTCCGCCTAGACTTTTTCGATGATGAAATTGATGATATTCGTTTGTTCGATCCAGAAAATCAACGTTCAAGTGACAAAGTAGACAACATTAATCTGTTACCTGCGCACGAGTTCCCGACTGATCAAGATGCAATCAACCTATTTAGAACACAATATCGCCAGCAATTTAAAAGCTCTATTGATAAAGAGTCTATTTACTATCAAGTAAGTAATGGTATTTTACCTACAGGTATCGAGTATTACCTACCGTTATTTTTCAGTAACCCTGAACTTGATGCGAGTGTAGAATCAAACACCAATACGCTTTGTGATTATTTAGCACAAAACACGATGGTCGTGCTTGATAGCGAAATTGATGAGCCTTTAAAAACCTACTGGCAAGACATAGAAACACGTTATGAAAATAGACGCTACGATCCCGCAAGACCTTTACTACCGCCAAATCAGCTTTTCTTAAATTTTGATGAGATATATACCGCATTAAAACCATTTGACCGAATTACGATCAAGCCTGTTGCTGCACAAAAGGTTACAGAAGAGAAATTAGGTTTAGCTTCTGACTTAATATCTGAACCAGAAGAGAGTTTAGCGGTCGACTCTCATGAAAATGAAGAAGAAATCGTTTTAAAAACAAAGCAAAGTGAAGTGTACTTTGATGTTAAGCCTTTACCCAATTTAGTCGTCAATCATAAATTGAAGCAGCCTTTTGCTTTAATTAATCAATTTATAAAAGACAAAGAAACCCCGCATAAAATTTTATTTATTGCAGAAAGCCAAGGTCGTCGTGAAAGTGTTTTAGAGTTATTGCAACGAGATAAAATTAATCCTCAAGAATTTACTTCTATAGAAAGTTTTATTGAAAGCGACGAAGCACTCGGTATTTGTGTTAATTCACTTAACCAAGGCTTTATTTTTCAAGTAAAAGGCAAAACAGCTAAAAACGCTGTTGCCATTGTAACCGAGTCTGAATTACTCGGTGACCATGTTCGCCAAGAAAGAAGACGCTCTAAAGCGCAAGATGTTCAGTCTGATGCTTTATTTAAAAACTTAGCAGAGCTTTCAATTGGCCAACCTGTTGTTCATATTGAGCATGGTATAGGCCGGTATTTAGGTTTAGAAACCCTTGAAACAGCTGGCCTAACAACAGAGTTTTTGATGTTAAGTTATGCCAACGATGCAAAACTTTACGTCCCTGTTGCTTCTTTACATCTTATTAGCCGTTACTCTGGAGCCGATGCCGACCACGCGCCACTGCACAAATTAGGAAACGATACTTGGAGTAAAGCAAAACAAAAAGCGGCAGAGAAAGTCCGCGATGTTGCTGCCGAATTACTCGATATTTATGCTAATAGAGCAAATAATCACGGTTACAGCTTTAAACGCAATAAAGAAGAATATTTAGCGTTTAGTGATAGTTTTGGCTTTGAAGAAACCTTTGATCAAGCTCAGGCTATTAATGCTGTTGTAGGCGATATGTTGTCCTCTAAAACGATGGATCGCCTTGTTTGTGGTGATGTTGGCTTTGGTAAAACTGAAGTGGCTATGCGCGCTGCATTCATTGCGGTAAACGACAATAAACAAGTTGCTATTTTAGTACCGACCACGCTTCTGGCGCAGCAACACTATGAAAACTTTCGTGACCGTTTTGCAAATTGGCCTGTTTCTATTGAAGTTTTATCTCGTTTTAAAACCGCCAAACAACAAAAAGAGGTCATTGCTAAAGTAGAATCTGGGCATGTTGATATTTTAATAGGTACCCATAAATTACTGCAAAATAGTATTAAATATAAAGATTTAGGTTTACTTGTCGTAGATGAAGAGCATCGCTTTGGTGTTAAACAAAAAGAAAAAATCAAACAACTTCGAAGCAATGTCGATATCTTAACGCTTACTGCTACGCCTATTCCCCGTACCCTTAATATGGCCATGGGGGGGATGCGAGATTTATCAATAATAGCCACACCACCAGCAAAACGATTAGCCGTAAAAACTTTTGTACGTGAGCGAGACGATGCTTTAATTCGAGAGTCTATTTTAAGAGAAACTTTACGTGGTGGTCAGGTTTACTTCCTACATAACCACGTTGATACCATTGAAAAAACAGCGGCAGATATTCAAACACTTGTACCTGAAGCTCGCGTTGTTATTGCTCATGGACAAATGCGAGAGCGAGAGCTTGAACGTATTATGAGTGATTTTTATCATCAACGCTTCAACGTTCTTGTATGTACCACGATTATTGAAACAGGTATCGATGTACCGAGTGCTAATACCATTATTATGGACAGAGCTGATCATTTAGGACTGGCACAACTTCACCAATTAAGAGGTCGCGTTGGGCGTTCGCACCATCAAGCTTATGCTTACTTGTTAACACCGCATGAAAAACGCATGACAAAAGATGCTAAAAAACGTCTTGATGCTATAGCTTCTCTTGAGGATTTAGGTGCTGGCTTTACCCTTGCAACACACGACTTAGAGATTCGTGGTGCGGGTGAATTACTTGGTGAAGATCAATCAGGCTCCATGAGTCAAGTTGGCTTTAGTCTCTATATGGAAATGCTAGATAATGCCGTTGCCGCTTTAAAAGAAGGTAAGTCACTCTCATTAAGTCAGGTTACCTCAAAGCAAACAGAAATTGATTTGCGTGTGCCGGCTTTATTACCTGAAGATTACATTTATGATGTAAGTTTAAGGCTTAGCCTTTATAAGCGCATTGCAAGTTGCAAAAATAAAGATCAACTCGATGATGTGCAAATAGAGTTAATTGATCGTTTTGGTTTACTACCTCAAGCAACAAAAAACTTAGTACATATTGCTAAGTTAAAGTTAAAAGCACAAAAAATAGGCGTCTCACGTATCGAAGCAAGTAGTGCTGGTGGCTCTATAGAATTTAGTGAAGATACCACTGTTGAGCCGATGAAAATTATTTCATTAATTCAAAAACAGCCTAGTATATATAGTATGTCAGGGGCGAATAAATTGAAATTCGTTAGAAAAGTAGCGACATCTACTAACAAGCATGCAAAAATGAAGGTGATTGAACAATCACCTGAAGAGATTGAAAACGAAGTAAAAATACGTTTTAATTTGATAACTCAACTGTTATCTGAGCTATCTTAATGTATTTGTTAACTCACATATTAATTAAACCTATTAGCTAAACCTGTTAACTTATATTTTATTTAACGGTATTAATTTTCAAAATTACACAGTTATAAAATTACACTGTTATATAAAGCGTTTATCACGTCAATTAATTGGTTGATAGCGCTTTAAATAACGCAATACGAAATTTCCTTAAAAGGCAGTATTCCCTACATGAATTCAAAAGCCAGTATCATTTTTTCGACGATCACCTGCAGCTTACTCGTCTTTTTTACCTCAAGCTCTTTTGCCTATGTTGAAGAAAAGGAAGCATCAAGATGGTTTGAAATTGAAGTTATTTTGTTTGAACAACTTGGAGACAAAAAAGCTTTAAATGAAGAGTTTCCTGATAATAAACCACTACCAAAATACTTAAATCAATATGATCTGATAAAAGAGTATGCGCTACCAAATATCAGTGTTTTAAAACGTTCATTGCCAAGTTGCGAACCTGAATTATTTGCACAACCGTTTACTGGCTCTTTTGCACAACAGTTATCAGGTAAACAATTTTTAAATTCAAATCATTACCAGCAACTAAAGCTAGATGTCGTAAACAACACCCCGAAGTTAGATGGAAACCTTGTTGCAAAAGCGAATAAAGCACACAAAGAATCGACTTCTACTCGATATCCTTACTTCCCAGAAAAAAAACTTTGTTCGATACCTAAAAGTTACTTTAAAAATATACTTTCTACAAAGCAATATCAGCAGTTTAAGATTGACGAATTATCTGTTGAAAAGTTCAGTGGTACCGTCAACTCCTTTGCTCCTCCTAAAAGTGACAGTAGCCCTTACCTGATTGCAAAATCTTCATTAAGATTAAATGAGGTGAGCCAAAAATTAAGGAGTAGCCACTCTTTTAAACCTCTACTCCATTTTGGTTGGCGACAAATAGGTTTAACAAAAAACAAGTCAATTCCACTAAAAATTATTGCAGGTGAAAATATTGAACTTGCTTATCAAAAGGCACTAGTAGAAAGCGAATTTCAACAACGTCTTGAAAATATAGCTAATGAAATAAAAGCTAAACAGGCCCTTAATGAATATAAACTAAGACAGCTCAATGAACAGCAGTCTTCTGCGCAAACTATCGATATAGCATCTCCTTCTAAAGTACAATTAGAGGAAGTAGAGCCTGGAAGTTTACCTACTAATATAGATTCAGATGAAGAGAATCTTAAGCAAATTCAGATTCAAGAAATCATATCTAAGTTTGCTTTGTTAGATACATCTAATGTAAAAAACATCATAGATAACTTAGGCGAACCTACTCATAATACGACTAATTTAGCTGAGTCCTCATTGCTACCTAATGATAATATTCCCACACCTATTCAACCATGGTTCCTTGATGGCTTTATTAAAATACATCTCGATCATTACTTATATATTACTGCCGATATGAACATGATGAACCAAAGCTTCAAGGCTTCTCAAAAAGTGAATGATAAAGGTGAATTTTTGACTGAAAATAAAGCGATTAACTTTAGTCAAAATAGACGTGTTATTTCTGGAGAAGTGCATTATTTTGATCACCCCTATATGGGCATGGTTATTCAAATTAGGCGTTTCGACCCTACAAAACCAGAAGATGAAGCAGTATCTCAGGCAGTTAGATAAAAAAGCTCAAGATTAATATTAAAATATAAGGTTAATAAAAAATGGATAAAGAAATTGAAATTCAAGCAGCAGTATTTAAACGCTTACTTGCTCACTTAGATAGCAGAAAAGATGTACAAAATATCGAATTAATGAACCTTGCAGGCTTTTGTAGAAACTGTTTTAGCAAATGGACTGTGCAAGAAGCGGAAAAGCTTGGTGTAGAAGTAGATATTGATACAGCTCGTAAGCAAGTGTATGGCATGGAATATAGTGAATGGAAAGAAAAGCACCAATTACCTGCTACGCCTGAGCAATTAGAAAAATTTAATGCGATAAAAAAGTAAGCTTAGATTGATAATCTTTGCTGCATCGCTCTAATGCAATTTGCATAGAGTATTCACTCATAAATAACATCAAAGTAAACTACTGAATAGAAAATGAAAAAAAACCTAAAGCAAAACAGGCTATTAGTTTGGGACTTACCGGTTCGATTATTCCATTGGCTTTTAGTGATAGCACTGGTGGCTGCATGGTATACCTCAGACGGCGAAAAAGGCCTTATTGAATATCACTTACAAATTGGTTATTTCATATTAGGTTTAATACTATTTCGTCTTGTTTGGGGTGTTATAGGTACGTACCACGCGAAGTTTTCTTCCTTTTTTCCGACAAAATCTAGGTTTATCGCTTATTCAAAACTAACTAAAAAAGATAAAAGCCAGACCACCATAGGCCACAACCCTGTTGGGGCATTAATGGTCTTTGCAATGCTGCTTTTATTTTTAGCACAAGCTGTCAGTGGTCTCTTTATGAAAGATGATGTATTCACTACGGGTCCATACTTTGACAGTGTAAGTTCGTCAGTACAAAAACTTATGTCACAGGTACACCATAATGTTTTTGATATTATTGTTGTGTTTGCCGTATTACATATTGCCGCCATTTTTTATTATTTTTTTGGTAAAAAAATTAATCTTATTAGCGCTATGATTACAGGTTATAAATATCGAAAAGAAGAACAAGATAACAAAGTTAAGTCATCTAAACTCCCTTTAGCCCTATTTGTTATTTTAATCGTGGTGATATTTCTGTACTGGTTATTGGTATTGAATATACCAGTTGAAGAAGAGTTCTATTTTTAGGGGATTGATGCGCATTAGAGACTAACGATCTCATCGAATTACACGGATTTTACGAATTAAGAGACTTTTTAGTAAGGTCAAGTGACTAGCCCATTTTGCCCGCAGATTACAGGAGAATATGCGTCCTGCATTCTCTAATAAGTCACATCCCTGTTACGTGCAGATAAGTGCAGATAAGTGCAGATAAGTGCAGATGAGTGATTAGACACTAGGGCTTTTATGGTAAAGGCACAGAACAAGTTCCCTAAGAAAGTCCAAAAATATCCAGCTTAGAGCTTTTACCTTCCAGCTTTTTCACTTTCACTCATTGGGGCTTTGTCTAATCTGCGTCATCTGCGGGCAAGCGGGCTTGTATCTTGGCTTGAAAGAGTGAAATTAAAGCAAAAAAAAAGCTGGAATGACGGTGCTTGCGCTTTCCGGCTTCCAGCTATCTTTGTTTTGACTAGATTCTAGGTAATTAAACGGCTATTAATCTTTTTTAAAGTCATCGTGACAACCGCCACATGTTTTGCCGACACCGCCGATAGCTGATTTAATCGCTTTAACATCACCAGAAGTTGATACTTCCATTAACTTTGCAGAAGCATTAGTTAAGTCTGTTACTTTTTGCTCATAAGCATCACGCTCAGACCATACTTTATCTAATGCATCTGTTTTTACTTTATAAGCCGATGTATCAATTTTTGTATAATCAGAAATCATATAAGAAATTTGGTTAATACGTGTTGCATTTTGTTCAATGACTTTCGCATCAAAAGGGATTTTACCTTTTGCCATTCCACCTAAAGTACCCATATTAGCACCAAGTAAAGTAAAAACAGCATGGCGCAAGTGAGTCGCTTTATTTGCATGTTTTTCACTTTTAGCGGTATCAGCCACAGCTATATTAGTGGTTAAAACAAGAAGGCTTGTTGTGATAAGTTTTGTCATTGATAATTTCATAGTATTCACTTTTATAAATAATTTATGGTTAGTGAGAATTAATGTAGCACTAAAAATGTGAATAGTTAACCATAATTTTGCCATTTAATTTGATTCTGCTCATCTCAGCTTCTTGATAATTATCTATACTTTCTTTAATTTAAAGAAGGCGCTAGTATAAGCACACTTACTTTTATTGGGGATTATTATGAGATACTTTCTACCATTTAGCTTTATATTAGCTCTGCCTTTGTCATCATCTATTGCAGCCGAATCTTTTGTCTTATCAAGCCAAGACATCAATCAAGGTAAGATGATGTCTAAGAAACATGAATTTAAGGGGTTTGGTTGCTCTGGTGACAATTTATCGCCTCAACTTGAATGGAAAAATCCTCCTAAAGGCACTAAAAGTTTTGCTCTAACCGCTTACGACCCTGATGCCCCGACCGGAAGTGGTTGGTGGCATTGGCAGGTTATTAATATTCCTGCAGACACTAGTCAATTGGCAACAGGTGCTGGGAGTACTAACAGTGATCTATTACCTGCCAGTGCCCTTCAGATAGAAAGTGATTATGGCACTGCTTCATATGGTGGTGCTTGTCCGCCTGAAGGACATGGGGTGCATCGATATCGCTTTACCATACACGCTTTGTCAGTAGAGAAAATTGACTTACCTCAAACAGCTTCTGGGGCATTAACTGGTTACATGATAAATGCCAACAGCATTGCTTCGAGTACTGTAGAAGCTTTATATAAAAGATAAGCGCTTTTCGAATACTGCTAAGTATTTACATGGCCTTGATATTCGTTGACATAAATTTTATTTAGATATTTATTATTTATGTCAGCGAAGCAAAATTAACGCTGTAAACAATTCATCCTCACCTTAACGGACAAGCACAAATGAAATGTTCAGTTTATATTGCTACTAGCGCAGATGGCTATATTGCTAACCTTGAAGGTGGCGTGGACTGGCTTCATAGCGCAGGTAACCCAAATGTGGATATGAGTGCTAATCCAGACATGGGCTTTAACCAGTTCATAACGTCTGTTGATTGTATGATTATGGGAAGAAGAACCATGGAGGCAATCGCAAACTTTAAATTAACCGAGTCACAATGGCCATATGGAAATATACCTATTTACGCGATAAGTAAAACAACGATGGAAGCACCAACCTCTTTATTAGGAAAGGTAAAAATTTATCAAGATGAACTTGCTGAGTTACTCTTAATGCTTGAAAATAAGGGATATCAACATATTTATATAGATGGTGGATCTCTTATCACTTCATGTATTAACCTCAAAAAAGTAAATCAAATGACTATCACCAAAGCGCCTGTTTTACTCGGCCAAGGAATTCCGTTATTTGGTCAGCTTAATACGCCCATTAAACTTACTGACAGTAAAGCGGTTTCTTTTCCAAATGGCTTCATTCAGACAACATACCAAGTAGACTATAGCTAATTTAAAGCCTACATTGGCAAAATAACTAACAACTAATAAGAAAGGCACATTATGCAAGCGCATGACAATAAACCGTTGACCGACTATATCCTATACTCAGAAGATGAAATGATTATTCGTTCTGAGAGTTTTTATCAAAATATAAAACGTCGCCATTCTATTAGAAAGTTTAGCAATAAACCTGTAGATAGAACGGTTATTGAGAACTGTTTAAAAGCGGCAGGCACTGCACCAAGTGGGGCAAACCACCAACCATGGCATTTTAGCGCTATTAGCTCTGTGAAACTAAAACAACAAATACGTGAACAAGCAGAACATCACGAACGGGCTTTTTATGAAGGGAGAGCTGGTGAAGAATGGCTAAACGCTTTAAAGGATTTAGGTACCGATGCAGACAAACCTTATTTAGAAGAGGCTCCTTGGCTAATTGCAATCTTTAGCCAAAAGAAAGGCGGTATTCAAGAACAAGACAAGAATACGAATTACTATGTGCACGAGTCGGTAGGCATCGCTACGGGTTTTTTAATTAATGCATTACATAATGCAGGCCTTGCCACTTTAACCCATACACCAAAGCCGATGTCTTTTTTGAATAAAATTTGTGAAAGAGGCGACAATGAACGCGCTTATATGTTACTTGTGGTGGGTTACCCAGCGGATGATGCAACCATTCCTACTCATGCAACGGTTAAAAAGTCTTTAAGTGATATAGCGACCTTTATGTAGCTTATCCATTGTAACTTTTAACTTTAACTTTATAGCTTTTAACCTTCTAACTTTAAGCAAAATCAAGTTGAATATCTGTACAGCCATTAGCGCACCGGATCCCTTCAACTTGGCTGCTACTTTTTTCCCTATCAGGAGTGATAAGCTTTAGCGGCTGTTGGCACTTTTCACATTTAACCAAACGTCCTTCAATAACCTGTTTGACTAACTTTTTTTGTTGAAAGAAAGAGTCTTTACTGGCTTTTTGTAATGCTGCAAATTGTTTAATGTCTATTGTCATTTCGTTTCAGTACTATGGAGTTGTTCTATTCTATGCTTTTAAAGGTTAATAATGAGTTTACCTAGTCTAAGCATTAACGGTTTAAAAAGTTTAACACTTAATGAATGGAATTGTTATTATACCGCTGATATAAGCCTTAGCCCCTTTTATAATTCTGAGTATAAAAAGCCATGAGTAATAAAAAAGTATTCGAGTTACACATTCCCATTTCTAAGCAGGATGAAGAAAATGGCTTAACATTAATTAATGCTGTAGAAGGGTCATGCAAAAAAGAAAAGTTAACACTGAGTAAGTCAGAGTTAAAGTCAGCAATAGCAAAAGGGGCTTTATGGCTAACAAAAGGCAAACACACGGCAAGGGTTAGGCGACTAAAGAAAACCTTAAAGCAAGGTGAAACATTACACTTTTATTATAATGAAACTGTTTTAAACACGCCTTGCCCTGAGGCTAAATTAATTGCTGACTTTGATGATTACAGTGTTTGGTACAAACCCTATGGGATGCTATCGCAAGGGTCGAAATGGAGCGACCATTGTACTATAGCTAGGTTTGCCCAGTTAAATTTGCCAACACAACGCTCTACTTTTATCGTTCATCGCCTTGATAGAGCAGCCACGGGCTTAATTTTAATAGCACATACAAAACAAGCTGCAAGACTTTTATCTGCCATGTTTGAGCACCATAACCTTGAAAAACATTATCAAATACTTGTGCATGGCGATCATAGTCTAAGGGCTCAACCTGATGTTATTGAATTAGACATTGACGGGAAAAAAGCGCGTAGTACTTTTAACTTCCTCGCCTTTAATGAAGATAAAAATCAGTCTAAAATTGATGTGAAAATAGATAGCGGACGTAAACATCAAATTCGAATTCACGCTAATAGTATTGGTTATCCAGTGGTCGGAGATAGATTGCATGGAGATAAGATGAAGGTTGATAAAAACATTAACTTGCAGCTATGTGCAACTTCTCTCTCGTTTATATGCCCTCTTAAAGAAGAGCCTAGAGCCTTCACCTTACCAGAAGCGCTCTGCTTAACGTTAGAATAGCATGCGTGTTAGTGTTTTTTCTTATGCCAATTGGGCTAGTTGCTTGTCATGGTATTTAGATAACAGTAGTAATGCCAAAATAGCTCCTAACAATGCAAAGCCCATATCTGATTGCGTATCCCAAATATACCCTTGCGTTCCTAGAAATGAATCACCTTCTGCACCATACATTGCAGCAACAGCCCATTCTATTAATTCATAAAATGCACTAAAGGCTAAACAGACTGAAACGATTAAGTAATTCATCCAGCTTTGAGCATGTTTAATGGCTGGGTTAATAATATCTTTTCTGATAAATATCTCACGCGCAATAATAGCGGGGATAAAACCTTGTGCTAAATGCCCTACTTTGTCATAGTTATTACGTTGCCAAGAAAACCATTCCTTGAGGGTGTCAAAAAATGGCACTTC
This sequence comes from Colwellia sp., assembly GCA_049607625.1. Taxonomy (GTDB): domain Bacteria; phylum Pseudomonadota; class Gammaproteobacteria; order Enterobacterales; family Alteromonadaceae; genus Colwellia. Next base: position 16,738 of record JBMYWR010000005.1, on the reverse strand, counting down.
GGCATAAGTATAATGACCGCCAACCATTAAAATAACGCAATGCACTAAAATTAAAGCATAAAGTAAAGGGGTTAGCTTAAATGAGTTTCGGGTGGCTATAATAATAACCAAACCAATAACAGCGGGAACCACCTCTAAAAACCAAGTAAAGGTTTCTTTAGGTTCAATCGCTGACCAGATAAAAACACTTGCAAAAATTGCTAACCATAAATATTTGATAACTTTTCCCCTTAAGCCAATTGTACCCTTAAGTTATGTGCCCATAAGTTATTTAGCGATAGAGCTTTAAAATTGAGTTAAGCGATATATTTAAAGTCACTATCTTCTAATACTGATAGTGAATCGCCCACAATATGCTTTGCATCTATCGCTTTTAAAAGATCATAACCTACTTGACGCTGTTCTTTAGTTAATGCCATGTAAGGTAATTTAAAATGTTTATCTACCGCATTTGTCATCATTAAAGCGGTATTAATACTTACCGGGTTAGGTTCACAAAATAGCCACGCCATTAAGTCTTGTAAGCTTTCATTTAAAGCTTCATCTTTGCTGTCCATTAACGTTCGCATTAAACCGGGCACTATATTTGATGTTACCGAAATGACACCATGAGAGCCTAGTTCATGTTTACCTACAAAACACTCATCATCATTACCAGACCAACAAGCAATACCTTTGTTCTCATAGTAAGCGATACGGTCGTTACCAGCGCATTCTTTAACACCAATAAAATTTTCATGTTGGGCTAATGGCTCAATAATATCAGGCGTTAAGTCTTGCCCTGTTCTACCTGGTACGTTGTAAATAAAAGCGGGGCCAATAGCGAGTGTTTTCTCAAAATGAGCAATAACCCCTCTATCTGATGCTCGCCCATAGTATGGGTTTATTTGTAATGTAGCATCCATACCCACAGCAAAGCCATGCTCAGTCGCTTTAATCGCTTCGCGTGTATTATTACTTCCCGTGTTGCCAATAATAAGTAATTTATCACTGAAACGGTTTACGCTGTGTGCTATTAATATAAGGTGCTCTTCCCAGTTAAGTAAATGCCCTTCACCCGTTGTACCACCTACAACAATGCCATCTACGCCAGCTAAAACTTGCTGCTCTACTAATTTATCAAAAGCAATAAAGTCAACTTCACCAGTTGCTTTGTAAGGGGTTTTAATTGCCGTAATTAAACTTGCTGCTTTTAATTGTTTCATTAAATTCTTATTTTTCATTTTATCTCACGTGTATTAATTACAATTACCGATTTACTTAGATTTTCTCAATTGTTAGCAATATGCCACAACATCGGTAATTTTATGCATTAAAAATTTTTCATTACTTTGTATATGCTGGTACTCAAAAAGTTGGTGATCTAGCTTAATCACTTTATAAGCATGGTAGTTCAATTCATCTGTTAAATCGGCGTCAAAAAGCTCTTGATCAATCACTTCATTTTTTGTAATAGTAAAGTGGATATCTCCCACTAAGCCCCAATCACCTAACTCGATATTTTCACCAATTAACTCATCATTTTTATCATAAACTGAAAAGTTAAATTCGAATTGGCCATCGTTGGTTAACGTAGCATACTCGACTGTTTTATCGCCTTCTTCACTTGTTTCTTGTCTAAACCATTTGCCTATTAATAGTGCTCGATTAAACATAACTATACCATTTCCATTAAGCTGATTAACCGTTAAATAACGCTTGCTAATAAAACAACAAACAACACGGCTCATATAAAAGCACTTTATTATAGTCATTTTAATCTTATTCTTGCCTAAAGCCAAATGATATCTAGCTAAAGGTTAGGTTGTTCTTTAGGTTTAAAAAACTTAATAAATGAAGTATCTTGATAAACAATTATAATTAAAGAAAACGACAAGCCTTTTAGTGACTTCCTAAAGGTATATTGTTTGTTTCACTTACTGTCGAGTATCCTATGAAAACACTAAAAGTACAATTACTCCTTACAGGTAATGAGTTAATGACTGGGGATATTGTCGATTCAAATTCGGCAATGATTGCGCAACAGTTAAAAGAATTAGGTTTAGAGATATCACGAAAAGTTACCATAGCAGATCACTTAGAGGGGTTAAGTGAAGAAATAGAAGATATGGCCAAAAGAGCAGACATCCTTATTGTTAATGGTGGCTTAGGGCCTACTGTCGACGACTTAACGGCACAAGCGCTAGCTAAAACTCTATCTAAACCTCTCACACTTCATTCTGATGCTTTAAAGCACTTAGAGCAATGGAGTGAACGTAGAAAAATGACTTTAAGCAAGGCAAATCTAAAACAAGCAATGCTTCCCGAGCATTGCGAGATTATAGCCAATAAAAAAGGCAGTGCTGTTGGTTTTAAAGTTAATCACCATGGCTGTGATATATATTGCACGCCAGGAGTGCCTCATGAATTAAAGACGATGATGCTCGATGAAATTAGGCCCGAGATAAACACAACTGTTCAACAGTTTATAGATAACCACCACTTACCTCGTTTAATTTATGATGTTACCCGCTTACAGGTCTTTGGCTTAGGTGAGTCAACACTTCAAACAATGATAAATGAGCAACTTCCTCTCTGGCCTGATTATATTGAACTTGGCTTTAGAGCAGGAAATCCATTACTCGAAGTAAAATTAACGATTCAGTCTGAACAAGGTCTACAAGAAAAGGAGTACTGGACATTACAATTATCTAGCCTACTAGGCGACCACTTGATTGATGAAGTGGTAGGTGAGCCATACTCCCTTGCTGAACATGTCATTAAGCAATTACAAATAAACAATAAAGTTGTTTCTACAGCAGAGTCTTGCACTGGAGGACTTATTGCTAGCATGTTAACTCGTGTTAGTGGGAGCTCTAGTGGTTTTCATGCTGGCTTTGTAACTTACAGTAACGATATCAAAGAAAAAGTCATCAATGTACCTGAAGAAGTTATTAACCGTTGTGGCGCTGTAAGTGAAGAAACCGTTATAGCAATGGCAAAAGGTGCATTAACTGTTTCAAAGTCTGACTTAACTATCGCAGTAACTGGCATTGCTGGACCAACAGGTGGCAGCGAGTTAAAGCCTGTGGGGATGGTTTGGGTTGCTTGGGGAGCAATAGAAAACATTAAAACTGCTTGTTTATACATACCACTTGAGAGAAGGTATTTTCAACAGTATGTAGCAAGTATGATGCTTGATTTAATTAGACGGGAACTAAAAAATAGTCAAGAAATACCAAATTATATTGTTGAAAGGAAATTCTCAGCTAAACTTGAATGAGTAAAGCAAAAAATTGCTTATTAAACATAGTACATAATTAGGATCTGTTAAAAGTTCAGTTTGCGTTCTGTTGTTTTAAAAGATGTTAGTCGAGGCGCTTGAAAATAATCTTGAATATAATTATTAAAGATAATGTTTGGTTGTTCAAAATGTACTTTTAAACAACAAAGAATAACGTTTTTAAAGGCAAACCAAAGCGCTATGCCTTACTTTTAACCTAACATCGTTAAAAACAACTAAAGTAGATTAACTACATAGCACTATTTTAAACCTTGTTATCTTAAAAATTAGCTTATAGCAAAGACTAAAATGAAAGATAAACAGATCCTAGTTATTGATTTAACCAATATCTCCGTCACTAAGGATAAATTTTGTTAGATAAAAACTATATTACCAGTGGAAGAAATACCCTTATTCATAAAGTAAGAAAGTTTGATTTACTTATTGTTAACGGTGATTTTCCAACAATAATAATCAGTCATCGAGGAATTGGCATTTTTAAAGGACCTATCCCCGCGAAAAGGTCGATTGCAAAAAAAGCTTATCAAGAAGTTGTTGATATTGCTGCCATGGAAGTTTTTGGCGAAGAGAAAACCTTGTTATTTATACAAGCGCTTGATGGCAGAGAATACAAAATTGATTATAGCAAGCAAAACACGTCTAATTTTATAAAAATACATCAAGAAAGCTATCTTTAATGTTGAAGGGCTTCACAAAAGGTCTAGGGTGGCAATGTGACTCAAGCTAAACTTGTTGAAAATGAAAAGCGGCATATTGACATACAATTAACCCCCATAAAAGGTGGAGATTCTGTCACGGAAGAAAGCATTTTAGCTTTAATTGAAAACTCCATCTACACAAATCACTTCATTAATGAGTCTAATATAAAAAGTGCTGTCGCTGAGCTCAATGATGTATTACAACCCCTTCAAGAAGACCAAACTGGCAGAGTGATCACTTATCAAGTTTTAGAGAAAGTTGACGCCAAGGTTGAAGTATCCATTGAGTCTGATGAAATGAGTGCTTCTGCTACCATCACCACTGCGCAAGGTGGAGCACATTTAAGCCCTAAAGCGATTGTCATTGCAGCGCAATCTTTCGGCGTAAAAAAAGGCTTTTGCAAAGAAAGCTTAGTAAAACTTGCTGAGCTTGCATCAAAGGCTGAGCCTAATACGGAAGTAAGCCATCAAATAGCTCAGGGACTAGAGCCAATTAAAGGTAAAGACGCCATCATTACCCCGCTAGTAGAAAGCGCTCAAAATAGAATTTTAAAGCCTAAAAAACAAGAAGATGGCAGTGTAAATATGCGTGACTTAGGTGATATTATTTGCGTTAAAGTGGGTGATCCTTTAGCAAAGAAAACCCCTTTAACCTTAGGTAAAAATGGCTTTAGTGTTACAGCCAAAACGCTCAAAGCTGACGCTGGTAAGGATATAAAACTTGAAAGCGGTGAAGGAACGGCCATTAGCCCAAACAATCCAAATGTATTAATTTCTAAAAGAATCGGCGTTCCAAAGCTTGTTAATAACGGTATGGAAGTCGATGAAGTTTATAAAATTAAAAATGTAGATGTAGCTTCCGGGAATATAACGTTTACGGGTAGCGTCATTATTGATGGTGATGTTAATGAGGGGATGACGGTTATAGCTAGTGGTGATATCACCATTGGAGGGTTCGTTGAGTCCGCCACGATAAAAGCGGGTGGCGATATTACCATTGCAGGGGGCATTATCGGTAAAAAATATGATCCTGAACAAGCAAGCCGTGATGATATTATTTTGTCTGTAAAGATAAGTGCAAAAGGCAATATTTCGGCTAAATACTGTCAGTATGGTGAAATTACCGCTTTTAAAGATATTCTCATTGAAAAACAGTTAATGCATAGCTTCATTGACACCCAAGGTAAACTTATTGTGGGATTACCTGATAATCATAATGGCACCTTATTGGGTGGATACCTTCGAGTAGGAGAGCTTGTTAGTGCGGGTGTTGTTGGCGCTACAGCAGGAAACAATACCAGCTTTAATTTCGAGAGAAAAATTTTAGCCATCAAAGAAAGAATAAAACTTATCGAAGACAAAATTGACCTTGAGAATGAAAATAGTAATAAAGTAAAAAATGAAATAAATACATTGAAAAAATCTGAAGACCCTAAGTCTTGCCAAAGTGAAATAACGGAACTCACTAAACAGTTTCAACATCATTCAAATAGTTTAGGTAAGTTATTACTAGCCAAGGAAAAAGCCGAAGAAGTTATGCAAGACTATATGTCGAGCGTCTATATCGAGGCAACAGAAAAGCTTTATCAGGGCGTAGAGCTCATTATTGGTGACTTTCACGAAAAGTCTAAGCGCGAATATGGACCAAGTAAAATGCGCTATCATGAACGTAAAATATTGATTGATGCATTAACTTAACCTTAACTTTATTCAGTTTTCTTATCATATCGCTATAGATTGCGCTTAATAGATTAATAGATTAATAGATTAATAGATTAATAGATTAATAGATTAATAGATTCAAATAAAAAGGCATGAAATAATTTATTTCATGCCTTTTTATTAATTATAAGAGAAGTTCAATTTACATGTTAGGGTAATTTGGACCACCTGTCCCTTCTGGCGTTACCCAAGTAATGTTTTGACTCGGATCTTTAATATCACAGGTTTTACAGTGAATACAGTTTTGCGAATTAATAACAAACTTTTCACCCTCTTCTGTTTTTTCGACCTCGTAAACACCTGCCGGACAGTATAACTGGGCTGGTTCACCGTATTTAGGAAGATTTACATTAATTGGGATACTATTATCCGCTAGCTTTAAGTGACAAGGTTGCTCTTCTTCGTGGTTAGTATTTGATAAAAATACAGAAGAAAGCTTATCAAAGCTTAATTTATTATCTGGCTTATTGTAATGAATAACCGGCGCATCTTTAGCTAATTTAAGCTGTTCGTGATCAAATGTATTATCAATAAAGTTAAAAGGTAATTTACCACCAAAGATATTTTGATCTATGGTGTTATAAGCGCCACCTAAAAAGGTACCAAACTTATGCATGACCGGGCCAAAGTTTCTCGTTTTGTATAACTCTTCATATAACCATGAGTTTTTATAAAGCTCGGTATAGTTGGTTAAATCTTTCTTGCCTTCACTTGAAGTACCATCTGCAGGTATTAAATCAGCAACAATGGCTTCTGCTGCTAAAATGCCTGATTTCATTGCCGTATGATTACCTTTGATTTTAGCAAAGTTAATTGTTCCAGCGTCACAACCGACAAGTAAGCCACCTGGCATGGTCATTTTAGGTAATGAATTAAAGCCACCTTTAGCCATAGCTCTTGCACCATAAGAAACTCTTTTTCCACCTTCTAAATACTGACTAATTTTCGGGTGGTGCTTATATCTTTGGAATTCATCAAATGGGCTTAAGTGAGGATTGCTATAGCTTAAGTCGATAATTAAGCCAACAAAGACTTGGTTATTTTCAGCATGGTATAAATAACCACCGCCGTTAGTATCACTTTCTAGCGGCCAGCCAGCAGTATGAACCACTAAACCTTCTTGATGTTTGGCAGGATCGATATCCCAAATTTCTTTAAAACCAATACCGTAGTGTTGCGGAGATTTATCAGCATCTAAGTTGAATTTACTAATTAATTCTTTACCTAAATGGCCGCGGCAACCTTCAGCAAAAACGGTGTATTTCGCTTTAAGCTCCATACCAGGCATAAACCCATCTTTTTCATTACCGTCTGCATCAAGCCCCATATCGCCGGTAATTACACCGCCAACACTGCCATCATCATTATAAATAACACTTTGCGCTGGGAACCCTGGAAAGATTTCTACACCTAACTCTTCGGCTTGCTCAGCTAACCAACGACATACATTACCCATACTAACAATGAAGTTACCATCGTTATGCATAGTTTTAGGCACAGAAAAATTAGGTAATTTTACGCTCTTACTTTCATTATTTAGTAAATAAATATCATCGCCCGTTACAGCAGTATTTAAAGGAGCACCTTTTTCTTTCCAATCAGGGAATAATTCTGTCAATGCTTTAGGTTCAAGTACAGCACCAGATAAAATATGCGCGCCAACTTCAGAGCCTTTTTCAACAACACATACCATCAGCTCTTGATCTTTTTCTTTTGCAAGTTGCATTAAACGGCAGGCAGTTGATAAACCAGAAGGACCAGCACCAACGATTACAACGTCAAATTCCATCGATTCACGTTCCATATTTATTCCTCACTTTTCATGTAAATACTGAGATATATTAATCTCTGTAACAAATTTATATTTAAAATAACTTTTTATGTACATTTAAAAATAGAAAGTTTAGGTAGTATTTAGCTATACTGCCTAGTAAAATTATGCGTCATTAAAACAAGCTCGACGAATTTTTCATTTTTATCTACGTCAATATATTTCTAAAAGATCCCCATAGAGCCTAATAAAATAGCTAAAGACGCGTAATTACTTTACCATACAAAAAATTTATTCAAACACACGTTTGATATTCAAACAAGTGTTTGATACTATCTTATCAGCATCAAGGAAACAAGACAGTATTTATTTAAAGTTTAATCGATAAATTTTTAAATGATATATTTATATAGGCTATGCTATTTAATGATGGTTAAAAAAATTAGAATTAACCGTTCTATACCACCAAAGTCTAAAAATTACCGATGCTAAAAATTAGTTTTATTTCGCTACGAAAGCGAAGTAATAAAGCAAAGTTATACCCTTTATTTTATTGATGTATACATCAAAAACGACAATAAGTAGTTCACACCTATGTCAACTACTTGTTTAACAAGAAATGCAGAGGCAACAATGAAAATATTAGTTCCAATAAAACGCGTTATTGATTACAACGTCAAAGTACGTGTAATGTCAGATAACTCTAATGTAGATTTAGCAAATACTAAAATGGCTATTAACCCTTTTTGTGAAATTGCTGTTGAAGAAGCGATTCGCTTAAAAGAAGCTGGTGTTGCAACAGAGATTGTTGCTGTTTCAATTGGCAGCAAGTCTTGCCAAGAACAATTACGTACTGCTTTAGCATTAGGTGCAGACCGTGCTATTCAAATTGAAGCTGATGAAAACTTAGATTCATTAAATATCGCTAAACTACTAAATAAAGTTGTAGAAGAAGAAGCGCCACAGCTTATTATCCTTGGTAAGCAAGCTATCGATAGCGATAACAACCAAACAGGCCAAATGCTTGCAGCATTAACAGGTATGCCTCAAGGTACTTTCGCTTCTGAAGTTAAAGTAGATGGCGATAAAGTAAATGTTACTCGTGAAATCGATGGCGGTTTACAAACTGTTGCTTTAACTCTACCTGCAATCGTAACGACTGACTTACGCTTAAATGAACCTCGTTACGCTTCTTTACCAAACATCATGAAAGCTAAACGTAAGCCTCTAGCGGTTAAAGCTGCGGCTGATTTAGGTGTTGATTTAGCTCCAAGAACCAAGTTATTAAAAGTAACTCCTCCTGCTACACGTTCAGCAGGTGTTATGGTTTCAAGTATCGATGAATTAGTAGAAAAATTAAAGAATGAAGCAAAGGTGATTTCATGAGCATTTTAGTATATGTAGAACACGACAACAGCGTGTTAAAAGCTGAAACAGCAAAAACTGTAGCTGCAGCACAAAAAATTGGCGGTGACATTACCCTTTTAGTTGCTGGCTTAAACTGTCAAGCGGTTGCTGAAGAAGCAGCTAAGCTTAATGGCGTATCAAAAGTTTTAATAGCTGATAACGCAGCTTACGAACATCAACTAGCAGAGAACGTAAGTCTTTTAGTTACAGAACTTGCTGCTGATTTTGAGCATGTTTTAGCGACTGCACTTACAACCGGTAAAAACTTTATGCCTCGCGTTGCAGCGCTTTTAGATGTAACTCAAATCTCTGACATTATCGACGTAGAAAGCAGCGACACATTTGTTCGCCCTATTTACGCTGGTAACGCAATTGCTACAGTACAAAGTTTAGATAGCAAAAAAGTAATTACTGTACGTACAACAGGCTTCGACGCTGTTGCTGCAGATGGTAGTGCTGAAGTGGTTGCTATTGACAGTGTTACTGATGCAGGTACTTCTTCACATGTAAGCGATGAATTAACCGTTTCAGCTCGACCTGACTTAGGTGCTGCTGGTGTTGTTATCTCTGGTGGTCGTGGTATGCAAAACGGTGATAACTTCAAGTTACTTGACGGTATTGCAGATAAACTTGGTGCTGCTATTGGTGCTTCACGTGCTGCTGTTGATGCAGGCTTCGTACCTAACGATATGCAAGTTGGTCAAACAGGTAAGATTGTTGCCCCAGACTTATACATCGCTGTTGGTATTAGTGGTGCTATTCAGCATTTAGCGGGTATGAAAGACTCTAAAGTTATTGTTGCGATCAACAAAGATCCTGATGCGCCAATCTTCCAAGTAGCTGACTATGGCCTTGAAGCTGACTTATTTGACGCATTACCAGAGTTAGAAGGCAAGCTATAAGCTCCTTTAAGCTACGGTATTAATGCCTACTTCAGTGATAGCTCTACCTGAGTAACATTGCTAGGCATTAGCGTAATTGATATGATAATAAAACCACTCTTGTAGTGGTTTTATTTTTTTGTGGCATAGTATAAATTTATAATACTATTTTACGAACAAATACCCCTCAAATAATAGGTTTATACATGAAAAACAACTTATCAAGTCTTGCAGATCTCGCTTCAGCTTTCGGCAAAGAGCCGGTTAAAAGTGAGGAAAAAAGCCAAGATAACAATGAAAACCTTGTTTATTCAACCGATAGTGGCCGTATTAAAGCATCAAAAAAGCAAGTTCCCGTAACGGCTAGTGATGGTTTTGCAAGAGTTCGTCGAGAAACAAAAGGTAGAAAAGGTAAAGGTGTTGTAACGATTACCGGTTTAGGAGTAGACGCAAAAGCCTTAAAAGAATTAGCGAAAAAACTTAAAAAAACTTGTGGTACCGGCGGCACAGTTGTTGGTGAAACTATAGAAATACAAGGCGACAAGCGTGACGAGATAAAAGCGACGTTAGAAAAGTCAGGCTTTAAAGTTAAGTTTATTGGCGGTTAAATTTTTTTAAAGAGAAAAACAACATGGGGTCAGAGTCAATTTAATGCTTGTTAAATTGACTCTGCCCCCGTATTTATGACCCCATTTTAAAGTTCTCAATTAGAGGCAGTATTTTACTTTTTATCTCTGTTAGTTTTTCATCTGTATAAGCTTTAAGTGCCACCTGCCCCCATATAGGTTTTGGCCAGCAAGCATCCTCTTTAAAACGAACAACATGATGAACATGAAGCTGTTCTACAACATTGCCTAAAGCGGCAACATTCATTTTATCGCCTTTGAAGACCGACATTAATAACTCACATATTAAACTCGATTCATTTAGTAACTGTTGCTGGTTTTCCCAATCTAGTTGATAAATATCAGTAACATCTCTTACTCTAGGCACTAAAATAAACCAAGGATAATTGCTATCGTTACAAAGTAACAGTTTACATAATGGTAATTCAGCTAATTCAATACAATCTTTTTGAAGTTGAGGGTGTAATTTAAAAGGCGCTTCTGTTTCACTCATTTTTCATTCCTATCGTTATTTCAACATTTAACTTGTGGGTTACAATTAGCGTTTATTTTTTCTGCCGCGACCTCTTGCTTCAGCTTTAGCTTTGCGCGCTGCGACTCGCTTTGCTTCGAGTTCTTCAAAGTGTTGGTTTTCAGCGTCGATCATATCCGGCATTTCAAAGGTAATTTCGCCTAAGGTTTTATCTCTTACTTCATTAATAAGAATAACCGATGCTTTATGCATATCAACCCTGCCACCCGATCTTACGCAGCCTCTTACTTTACCAATACATTCTATTAAATCTTCTTCATGCATTGGTAGTTCATCTAATTTATAACGCTCTATTAGCCTTTCAGGATACGCTTGAAGCAAGTATTCAGCCGCAAAATAAGCGATATCATCGTGATCAAAAGCGGTATCTTTTACAGCGCCAGAAACAGCAAGGCGGTAACCACTATTTTCATTGGCTATTTTTGGCCAAAGCATGCCAGGCGTATCGAATAAATATAAGCCCTCTTCTAGCTTTATACGCTGTTGCCCTTTAGTTACTGCTGGCTCGTTGCCTACTTTCGCTTTTGCTTTACCCACTAAGGTATTAATTAAAGTAGACTTTCCTACATTAGGAATACCCATAATAACGGCATTAATTTGCTTGCCCTCTTCATCTTTATTTGGAACCAATTTACGAATTAAAGTGGGTATACTCTTTGCTATTGAAGGTGAACTTGTTGTTAAAGCAATGGCTTTTACATTATGTTGAGACTCAAGGTAGTCTAGCCATGCTTGTGTTTTTTCAGGATCAGCTAAATCACTTTTATTTAATATTTTAATTAACGGCTTATCACCTCTGATCTCGGTGATCATCGGGTTTTCACTACTAAAGGGTAAGCGCGCATCACACACTTCAATAACTACATCAATTTGAGGTAGTATTTCTTTAATTTCTTTTTGTGCTTTGTGCATATGGCCTGGAAACCAGTTTATAGCCATTAATATCTTCTCGTTCGTTGCTAAATATGAGCATAATTTTAGCACCTTTATACTGATAACTTAAGAAAACTTAATATAAACTCTTTATATAAGGTGTAATTTCTTCAAATTATCCATTAATTTATAAGCTATGCTGTTATCATAGCCCTTTCATTACATCGCTACTTTTTTAAGAATAGCGAGTATCAAAAAACAGAAAAATGATGAGTTAATAAGATAATGAATAAAAAATTCTATGCTGTTTGGAAAGGCTCTAAAACCGGTGTATTTGATAGCTGGGCTGAAGTTCAACAAATTACAAATGGCCGAAGCGATGCTCAATTTATGGGCTTTCCTTCTAAAGCAGAAGCACAAGCGGCTTTTGCTTCAACTTATACTAAAGCTTTAATGAAACGGTCATTAAAAAGCGCTCCTCCCCCTTCAAAAAGTAAAGCAAGTTCAGCTTCTGTTCACACGGAAAGTCATTCAAGCAAAGCCGATATTGAAATATATTGTGATGGTGCTTGTTCTCCTAACCCAGGAAAATCAGGTACGGGACTTTGTGTTTATCAATCAGGTAAGTTATCTGCTCTTTATTATGGTTTGTACGAGCCAATGGGAACCAATAACACCGCTGAATTAAACGGGTTATTACAATCGATGAAGGTCGCACAATTTGTATTACAAAAAGGCGACAAGCAAATTTCAATATTATCAGACTCTAAATACTCAATCGATTGTATAACTAAGTGGGCTCAAGGCTGGAAGAAAAAAGGTTGGACTAGAGGCAAAGGTGAAGAAATAAAGAATGTTGAAATTATCAAAACATGTTTCACCTTATATGAGTCTTTAAAAAGTAAGGTCACCATCCGCCATGTTAAAGGACACGCCAATATTGAAGGCAACGAATTAGCTGATAGAATGGCCGTTTATGCTCGCCTAACCAAACAAAAAGACTTTGTACGCTTTGAAGAAACCTTAGATATTAAAACCATTTTAGCAATGGAGTCTGGTTAGATATGCTTATTAATATAGTTATCACCTTATTATTGCTTATCAGTACAGCACTGGTGTTAAAAAAACTATTTAATTTGCCTAAAAATGTTTTTTTGTTATTCATGACACAACCTTTAATAGCCTGTAGTTCTCCTATTATTGTATTTATTGGTGGACTGTTATCAAGCCAAGTTGCTAACGAACCTTCACTTGCCACACTTCCACTTACTTTGATGATTTTAGGGGTCGCGATGGCATCGATTCCAGCAGCTTTAATCGCGAAAAATAAGGGCCGTAAATTTGCTGTTTATGCAGGGCTTTCCATTTCACTTTCAGCTGCCATATTAGCAATGTTTGGCGCAATGTATTCTTCATTTGAAGTGTTTACTTTTGCCAGTTTACTCTTTGGTTTTGGGGCTGCTTTTAGCCAGCAATTACGTTTTGCAGCGATTGAAAGTACAAACAACCCCGATGACATCCCCAAAATTCTCTCTATTTTAATGCTTAGTGGCGTTTTTGCTGCTTTTTTAGGACCTGAAGTTGCCGTTGTGGCAAAAGATTGGATTAGCTCTCCTCATGGGTATGCCGGTTCGTTTTTGTTACTTGGTACCCTTATTGGTTTAGCCATGTTCATTATGCTGTATTTTAAAAACCCGACTATTCAGGAGGAATTATCCCAAGGGCCGACACGTCCGTTGAGTGTTATTGTAAAGCAGCCAATATTTATTATCTCTGTAATGGTAGCCACTATAGGCTATGCTTTAATGAGCTTCTTAATGACGGCAACACCTCTTAGCATGCACAATATGCAGGGGCACTCTTTAATGGATACCAAGTGGGTTATTCAAACTCATATCGCTGCTATGTTTATCCCCTCAATTTTTAGTGCCTTTATTATTAAAAAAATAGGCTTTAAAGGTCTACTCCTTTTAGGTACAAGCCTTTATAGTTTAGTCGCTTTTATTGCCTTTTCTGGGCAAGAAGTGCTGCATTACTGGTGGGCCTTATTATTGTTAGGTGTTGGTTGGAACTTTCTGTTTCTTACCGGTACGTCTTTATTACCGCAAAGCTATCAGAGCCATGAACGACATAAAGTTCAAGCTGCAAACGACTTCATTCTATTTGCTTTTCAAGCCATAGCCTCTTTAATGGCTGGTTGGTTGTTATTTAAAGCCGGTTGGACAACAGTGGTTATCAGTAGCCTACCTTTCATTGCAGCTTTATTTGTCGTTACCTTTTACTATATCCGTTTATCGAATAAGAAAGCCCAAGTAAGTGAAGAAGTACAATAATTTAACCGATGAATTTAAGGTAGTAATAATGCTATTAAGAAGCTTTACTGCCTTTTATTTTTTATTTCAAAACGGCAGAAAAGAGCCTAAAGTGGACAAAACCACAAATAAAAACTATCTAATTTAATGATCACTTTGATACGAAACCGGACATTAGCATCAATAGATTTTCAAGTTACTTTTAGTGTTAATTAGACGTTGAGTTACCTTTATTTTGATAGTCAACAAAGCCACCATTGCCGACATTCATCAAATACTAAAAAGCCACCTCGAAGGACGGATTTGTGCCAGAAGCCGACATGGTGCTAATCAGAAATTAGCAGTTCTTCGAACAAAAATAGTGATATTCCCTTGAAAAAGTCCTGCTACTCTACAATTATTCCCATAAAAAAGTCTTATTAAAAAGCAATTATTCCCCCTAAAAAGTCCCGCTCAATCGCAAACATTCCCTTGAAAAAGTCCTATTGACTGGTATCATTTAGAAAAACAAAGCATCAACGATAATATTATGACTATTTACGAAAGAACAATTGAGGGAAAAATCAAGGCATGGATTGATGAGGAGAAAAGACACCCACTTTTAATAGACGGGGCTCGGCAAGTAGGTAAGTCATTCTTAATCGAAAAAGTAATCGCGCCTAAATATTTCCAAAATATTCTTAAGTTAGATTTTATGGAAAACCCAGCACTCCATAAAATTTTTGAAGGATCCCTATCTACAGATAGAGTCATCGAAGAGGTTCAACTTGCCACCAATCAAATTTTCAATCGAGAAACCGACCTCATCTTCTTCGAAGAGGTCGGATTGTGCCGTAATGCTCTTGAGTCCCTTAAATTTTTCAGTCAAGATGCGCCTGATATTCACCTGATAGCCACTGGTTCAAATATTGGGCTATTCGGAAGATTTCCTGTTGGGAAAACAGTTAGAATGACTATTCACCAATTCACTTTCGAGGAATTTCTTTGGGCAACAGGAAATAAGCTATTAGCTAAATACCTAGATAAATCCCCTAATGATATATCGCTACTAGCGCACGATAAGTTAATGTCCTTCTTTCGAGATTATCTTTTCGTTGGTGGTATGCCAGCAGCAATACTTGCCTACAATCAGACAGATAAAGACATCTTAACAAGAATTCATAATGTTCGTGAAAAGCAAAATAATATTATTGACGATTACCGTTTAGATTTTGGTAAGTTCGCACATGACGACAAAATCTCTCCAATTATTACGGAGCAAGTTTATAACAATATTCCAGTGCAGTTATCGAAGGCACATGATGAAAAGGCACTTCCTAGATTTTTATTAAAGCAATCCTTAAATAGGAAAAAAGCTTCATATAGTGAGGTAAGCTCCCCTATCAAATTTCTTGAGCGTTTAAAGTTGGTGAGACGCATCCCTCAAATTGACACTGTAAATTCAAAATTCCCTCTAAAAGCTCAAGAGCGAGAGTCATTGTTTAAACTAGTTCTAACTGACATAGGGCTTATTAACGCAATGCTGGATATCAAGCTAGAACAAATAAGGGATAAAAATTTTGCGTTTAATGGCTTTCTAGCAGAGGTATTCGTGTTAAATGAATTTATGAGCATTCACACTTCGCCAAGCTCTTCGGTTATTTTTTCCTACAAGAAGGGTGATTCGGAGGTGGAGTTTATTGTGCAGGGCAAGCTTGGGCAGCCTATCCCCATAGAAGTGAAAAGCGGGAAAAACTCTAAAGCGAAAAGCCTCACTTCTTTGGTAAAAAAAGCGAATCTGACAAAAGCGTATAAGCTTACGGCTAACCTTGTTGATGTGAATAAGGATAGAGAAGTGGAGCAGTGGCCAATATATCTAGCAAAAACTTTGTATAAATCTATTTGCTAGTTGGTTGGCTTAATGTCCTTTTGTCGCTCTAACCTGACATTAAACTTTTCATGCGGTTACGTCAACTATGAGCCTATTGCGGTCGTTAATGTTGATTAAGGATTTCTTAAATTTAAGACGGCAAAGATACGAAACCGGACGTTAGCCTTGACTCATCTAAAGACAAATGTTCCGACAAAGCGGACCTTGCCATTACCTATAGATTTAAATCAAACTTCGTTAGTTCATTGGTACATGACTAATCCCGTGCTAAAAGCGCGGGATTAGGATTCACAGTTATTCTATCTGGATAACTCTTCGATTTTTTTCTTTGAAAACCAGCGATATAAAACAGGTAATACAAACAATGTTAACAGCGTGGCCGTTACCAAGCCACCTACAATAACACTGGCAAGTGGGCGCTGGATTTCAGCACCTACACCATTTGACATTAGCATTGGGATTAATCCTAATGCAGATGTAATTGCTGTCATAAGTACAGGTCTTAATCTTGACGTTGCTCCTTCAAAAACGGCCTTGGAAGCCTCTAAACCATCTTTTATTCGTTGGTTGATGCTTTCTACCATTACAACCCCATTTAATACCGCTACACCGAATAAGGTAATAAAACCTACTGAGCTTGGTACAGATAAATATTGGCCAGATATATACAGGGAAAAAACACCGCCAATTACGGCTAGTGGCACATTCACTAAAATCAGCATAGCTTGACCAACAGAGCCAAAAGCAAAGTAAAGTAACAATG